>WRCT01000005.1 GCA_009783775.1 Clostridiales bacterium
CGGGTAGATTGGCTATCAGAATGGTCCCAACCTAGGAGCTTTTGGCAGGCTGGCTATTCCACCTCACGATTTAATCAGTGGGCCCCATTGCGAGGAGAACGAAAAAGACGTGTGCGGGGAGAATCACGACGAAGCAATCCAGTTTCCCCAAATAGAATGAAACAGTATCTTTTTGGTCTCCATTTGTGTTATAATGATTGGCATAAGAGGTACTAACAATGGACAACAACCGCAACCTGACCATGCTGACGGACCTGTACCAGCTCACCATGCTGTACGGGTACTACAAAAACGGAATGACCGCGTCCGAGGGCGTCTTTGACCTCTTCTTCCGCCCCCGCGCCAACTCGGGTTACGCCGTGGTGGCGGGCCTCAACAGCGTCATATCTTACCTGAAAGACCTGCGCTTTCTGGAGGCCGACCTTGCCTATCTGCGCTCGCTCAATCTCTTCGATGAGGACTTCCTGTCCTACCTCTCCGACTTTCGTTTCACCGGCGAACTCTACGCCATGCCCGAGGGCACGGTCGCTTTCCCCTACGAGCCCTTGATTCGCGTGCGCGCCCCGCTTATGCAGGCGCAGCTGATCGAGACCGCCCTGCTCACCTTTGTCAACCACCAAACCTTAATCGCCACAAAAGCCAGCCGCGTCTGCTACGCCGCGCAAGGCGACTCCGTGCTGGAATTCGGCCTGCGCAGAGCCCAGGGGCCGGACGCGGGCATCTACGGCGCGCGGGCCGCGATCATCGGCGGCTGTGACGCGACCAGCAATGTCCTCACCGGCGAGCTCTTCGGCATCCGTGTCGCGGGCACGCACGCCCACAGCTGGGTCATGAGCTTTCCGACCGAACTGGACGCCTTCCGCGCCTATGCCGAGATCTTCCCGCAGTCCTGCCTGCTGCTCGTGGACACCTACGATACCCTGCGCTCGGGCCTGCCCAACGCGATCATCGTCTTCAACGAACTGCGCGCGCGCGGCTTTGAGCCTGTGGGCATTCGTTTGGACAGCGGCGACCTCGCCTACCTGAGCAAACGCGCGCGGGAAATGCTGGACGAGGCGGGCTTTCCCAACGCCCGTATCAGCGCGTCCAGCGATCTGGACGAGACCGTGATCCGCGACCTGAAAATGCAGGGCGCGAAAATCACCACCTGGGGCGTGGGCACGCGGCTGATCACCTCCGCCGACGATCCCGCGCTGGGCGGCGTGTACAAACTCAGCGCGCAGGGCGCGGGCGGCGTATTGGAACCCAAGCTCAAGCTCTCCGACAACCCCGCCAAGGTCACCAACCCGGGCTATAAGAAAGTCGTCCGGCTCTATGACAGGGCCGGTATGGCCATTGCCGACCTGATCGCGCTTGCGGAAGAAATCATTGACGAGAGCAAACCGCTCACCATCTTCGACCCCGTGCAAACCTATAAGCGCATGACCCTCACCGACTTTACCGCGCGCGAGCTGCTCGTGCCGGTGTTTGCGGGCGGTGAATGCGTCTACAACTCGCCCGACGTGCTCGATATCCGCGCCTACGCCAAGTCTGAAATGGACAGTATGTGGGACGAATACAAGCGCCAATTGAACCCTCATGTCTACAAGGTTGACCTGTCCGACGGTCTGTTCGCACTCAAACAACGGCTCATTCACGAGCACACGAGCAGCTGATATGAAACGTCTTGCCATAATTTTTCTATGTGTTTTGCTCACCGGCTGCGTCACGCAGACCGTGATCCTCGAACAGATCCCCGAGGGCGGGCTTGCCGCGCCCGACGATTTGCCCGAACAGGACACCGTCATTCTTGATATCCCGCCGATCACGGGCGAGGGTTTTGTCTCCGACCCGCTGGGCGTGCCGATCCTGCGTCCGGATACGCACTACGCCGACAACTACCTCACCTACTCGTCCGTCCGGATCTACGAGTACGGCGACAGCACCTTTATGGACGCGATCTGTTTCAACAGTTTCACGCAGCCGCTTGCGGGCGGGGCGCGGCTGGTGTACTATAAGGACGGCAAGGTCTACGGCATTGGCGACATCTACACCGCCGAGGGCGGCTTAACCCTGCAGGTGGGGTCAAACCGCGTCTATGCGACCATCCTGACCGAGATCGACGTGCGCCTGATGGACTTTGTCATCGAGGTAACAAAACCGTTCAAACCGGTTGACTAACTTTTGCTGTCATTTAACTTTTGCTGTCATTCTGAGCCCGGGGTCCCCGCCCAATTCGCAAATTGGATGGGGTGGAGGTCAGCGAAGAATCTTTCAAAGGGGGAAATTGACCATGTTTATTTCATCACAACAAGCCGAGCAGCAGGCGATTTTGAACCTGGCCCACGAGATCTGCGCCGCCGCGCGCACCGCGCCGAAGGGATGCGGCATAGACCATATGGACACGGCGGTATTAACGGGCGAGGACAAGGACCGCGTCGCAAATGAAATGCGCCGCATGGGAACAGCCTTGGGCGAACGCGGCGGGTTCTTTCTCCGTGACGCGGGCAACGTCGACAAAAGCGGCGCGATCGTTCTGGTCGGCGCGGCCTACAAACCCCGCAACCTGAACGAAATGTGCGGGCTCTGCCGCTTCCCCAACTGCGCGGCCTGTGAAGAGGCGGGCGCGATTTGCGCCTTCACCGCGCTGGACCTGGGCATCGCCTTGGGCTCCGCCGTCGCGCTGGCGGCGGACAAGCGCGTAGACAACCGGATCATGTTCACCATCGGCAAGGCGGCGGCCGCGCTGGGCCTGCTGGGGCAGTACAAGCTCATCATGGGCATTCCGCTGTCCGTCTCGGGCAAGTCGCCCTTCTTTGACCGAAAATGAGCGAACCCGTTGCCATAGTCCCCTGTGCAAGCTACGACAGGGAGGTCGTCCGCGCCGCGCTGACCCGGCTGCTGGCCCCCATCGGCGGGCTGGACTGGGTGCGCCCGGGCATGAAGATTATATTGAAACCCAACCTGGTCATCTTTTTCAAGCCCGAGGCCGCCGCGACCACGCACCCGTCGATCGTTGCCGAACTGACAGCTATGCTGGTAGAACGCGGGGCGCAGGTGCTCATCGGCGACAGCCCCGGCGGGCTGTACAACAATGCCTTTCTCGAGCGGGTCTACCGTGCCACGGGCATGGCGCAAGCCGTTGAGGCGGGCGCGCAACTCAACCGTGACTTTTCGCAAAAACAGGCGGTCTTTCCCGAGGCGCTGGCCGCGAAAAACTTTGCCTACACGGGTTATCTGGACGATGCGGACGCCATTATCAATATCTGCAAGCTCAAGTCGCACGGGCTCATGGCCCTGTCTGCGGCGGTCAAAAATATGTTCGGCGCAGTGCCCGGCACGATCAAACCCGAGTACCATTACCGCTTCCCGCACCCGCGTGACTTCGCGGCCATGCTGATCGATCTCAACCGATACTTCCCGCCCGGTCTCTGTATCTGCGATGCGGTCGTGGCGATGGAGGGCAACGGCCCCACGCAGGGCACACCGCGGCAGATGGGACAGCTGCTGGCCTCGGCCTGCCCGCACGCCTTGGACCTGGCCTGCGCGCACCTGATCGGACTCTCACCCGCCGCCGTGCCCACGCTGGTTGTTGCACGCGAGCAGGACCTGATCCCCGATACCGTAGAGGAGCTGACCGTGCACGGAGACTTGACGGGCGCAGTGGCAGGGGACTTTGAAAAGGTCGCGGCGACACATGGGCTCAGTTTCGGCGGCAGGCTCTCCGGCACGTTAGGCCGCGTGGCGCGCTGGGTCATGCGCAAGGCGTTGGGCTCCGTGCCTATTGTGGTCAAGCCGGTCTGCGTGGGCTGCGCCGAGTGCGAGACAATCTGTCCGGCCAAGGCGATTGTCATGAAAAAGAGACTGCCTGTCATCAATCGCAAAGCCTGCATAAGCTGTTTCTGTTGCCAGGAGTTCTGCCCAAAGGGCGCCCTGCGGGTCAAGCGGCCCCTGCTCGCGAGAGTGTTGAATAAATGACTCGTCTACCGACCGTCTGCCCTTGCAACGTCATTGCGGGCACACCTTTGGCGTCATTGCGGGCACACCTTTGGCGTCATTGCGGGCACACCTTTGGCGTCATTGCGGGCTTGACCCGCAATCTCACGAATAAAAGGGATTGCGGCTCGTGGGCCGCAATGACAGTATAGGTTAATGGACGGGTCAGAAAAGAAAAGGATTATGAGGGGTACTATGAAAAAGAAGGTCATCTCAATGTGGAAACAGTTTAAGGAGTTCGCCCTCAAGGGCAACGTCGTAGACCTGGCGGTTGCCGTGGTCATCGGCGGCGCGTTCGGCCGGATCGTCACCTCACTGGTGAACGACATCATCATGCCGCTGCTCGGCGCGCTGGTGCGCGTGGATTTTTCGCATATGTTCTGGATCCTCAAAAAGGGCCTGTCCGGCAGCGCCTACATCACGGCCGCGGACGCCACGGCGGACGGCGCGGTTGTGCTAACCTACGGCGACTTTCTCTCGTCGGTGCTGGACTTCTTCATCATCGCGCTCTCGATTTTTCTGGTCATCAAACTGCTCTCCAAGGTCAAGAAGGGCCTGCACCTCGAGCTCGAGGAAACCCCGCCAACGCCGCCGCGCCTCTGTGTCTACTGCTACACGGAAATCCATGCCGACGCCACCCGCTGCCCGCATTGCACGAGTGAGCTGTAGGGGCGAACTGTGTTCGCCCGTTACAGGTTACAGGTTGCAGGTTACAAGGGTTTGGAATGCTTGCTCCCGCCCGCCGCTAATCAACGCAACCGTAGGGGACGGCGCCCCCGACGTCCCGCCCGCCTGACCAACGCAACCGTAGGGGCGAACTGTGTTCGCCCGTTACAGGTTACAGGTTGCAGGTTACAGGTTACAAGGGCTTGGAATGCTTGCTCCCGCCCGCACCGTTTGTCATTCTGAGCGTTAGCGAAGAATCTTTCTGAACACCGGAGGTGATTGCATGATCGCCAAAATACAAAGAAAAATAGGTCACAGTTCGGAAGACCAGCTGACATGGGACTTCTTCGGCGCGCTGCGCTACCTGCCCTTTGACCTCGGGTTAAGGCGGATCCTGCAAAAAAGCGTGTATCCGGAGGGCTGTTTGGACAACCTCAATCTCAGTGCGAGCGAGTGGCCTCAGGGGATCTATTTCTGGCCGCACTACACACATCTGAGCCGAAAAGAACCGGACCTTGTGATCGTGCTGGATCATGTCGCTATTCTGATCGAGGTCAAGCAACACAGTCCCTTGTCCGGCGAAAGTCAACTTTCGTACGAGGCGGAACTGCTTACCGAATTGTTTCCCGAAAAGGAAAAAGTATTGTTGCTGCTCGCGAAGGAGAGTGACGCGCACGATATTTACGCTGCCGCCAAAAGTGAAATAGAGGACAAGCATAGCAACGTGCGTTTCGGCTATTGCACCTGGCAAAAGGTATGGGCCGCATTAAAACGAATCTCTCCCCGGGATACGTTCCAAAAGATAATTGTACAGGATCTGATCGACTTATTGACGCACAAAGAATTCAAACGATTCGAATCATTTGAAATGGATGATGAGATAAACGGGGAAATACAGGAGGGACTATTCTATGCATTCCAATAACACAGGAGAAAACATTGTAAAGGCTTTCAAAGTTGTTTACAGCACGCTTGAAAATGTGCAAAACCTGATCTTTTTTTTACAGAGCAAGGCAAAGGAAAAAGGCGACTACATTTCCTGTGTGGACGGTTTCGTTCGTTTCAGCGGCGATACGAATTATTTCGGTTGGGCCTATAGCAGCTTTATTCTCATATTCAAACAAAAACCGGACACAAAAGCGGAGAATAGCGGACCCTGCTGTACGTTCTATATAGCGGAAATCAATTTGCATGACAATAACGAGGCCCTTCTTACCATTGCGCGATTTGACTATGATGTGAGGATAGTGAGGGGCTGGGGAAGTGATCGGTTTTCCACAGGGGACAGATGGAGACTTTTCGATCCGCTTTATAAGGATCTTATCAGTTACGAGAAAGATGGACCGTATGAGATCGGATACGTCAAAAAAGAAAACGAAAAAAAGGCCGACAAAGACTATTGGGGCCTGCGGCGCGTAACAAAAAGATCCTTCCCACTGATGGATATCACCGCCGACAATGCCTGCGATATCGTCTTCGGCGGCTTTGACGAGCTTGCAAAAATAGAGGTGCAAAAATGAAAAAACAAATCATCTGCCTGTTGCTGACCCTAACCCTTTCCCTCACCGCGCTGACCGCCTGCGCGAACACAAAACCGAATCCGCAAGACTCGCTGGCGGACCGGGCCTTTGCCATCTTTGTGGAACTGTCTTGCATCCCGCGCGGCTCGGGCAATATGCAGGGAATCAGCGACTGGCTGGTGGCGTTTGGGCAAGCGCGCGGCCTGGAAACAATACAGGATCAGGCGCTGAACGTGTTGATCAAAAAGCCCGGGTCCAAAGGCCGCGAGCACGAGCCGCCCATCGCGCTGCAGGCGCATATGGACATGGTCTGCCAAAAGGATTCGGACGTGCAGCATGATTTTTTGACCGATCCGATTATCCCCATCATCGAGGGCGACTGGGTCATGGCGCAAGGCACGACCCTGGGCGCGGACGACGGCGCGGGCGTGGCAATGATCCTGGCCGTGCTGGACGCGGATAACCTCTCGCACCCGCCCATCGAGGCGGTTTTAACCACCAACGAGGAGACCGATATGTCCGGCGCGCTGGGTTTTGACACCTCACTGCTGGCCGCGACCCGCATGATCAATCTGGACAACGAAGTGGAGGGTATGTTTTGCGTCAGCAGCGCGGGCGGCACCCAGCTTCAAATCAGCCTACCCCTTGAAACCGTTGCCACGCCGGAGGGGCTCCTGTCCTTGCGGCTGACCGTACAGGGCTTGACCGGCGGCCATTCGGGCGTGGAAATTCACAAAGGCCTTGCCAACGCGAATATCCTGATGGCGCAGGTCTTGCGGGAGCTTTCCGAGGTGACATACTATGTGAGCGACCTTGAGGGCGGCTCTGCCGATAACGCGATTCCCCGCGCCTGCACCGTTGTTCTGTCTTTTGCAGAGAAAGACCTTGCCGCAGTACAAGCCATCGTCGCACGGACCGAGGCGGCATTCATGCCGCAATATACCCAAGACGCGAATCTGGCGATTGAGCCGGAATCTGCGGATACCCCTCAAACGGTCTGGACAACCGCCGCAACACAGCGCGTGCTGGACTGTATATTACAACTGCCCGACGGCGTGATTGCCATGAGCCCCGATGTGGAGGGATTGGTGCAAACCTCCAGCAATCTCGGTATTGTAAAGACGCAGGGGAACGAGCTGATCCTGTGCTGCTATCCGCGCAGTTCCTCGCCGACCGACCAGGCCGATACCCTGGATAAGCTGACGGCGCTTGCCGAGGCGGCGGGCGGCGCGCTGGAAATTATCAGCAATATGCCCGCCTGGCCCTATAGGGCCGATTCGCCCCTGCGCGAGGCATTGATCGCCGTCTACACAGCGCTTTACGAAAAAGAACCGCGTGTCGAGGCGGTGCACGCGGGTCTGGAGAGCGGTGCGTTCGCAAAAAGCAAACCGGCGCTCGATATCATCTCCATCGGCCCCGACCTGCTCGCCGTCCACACCCCCGGCGAAAAACTCTCCCTATCCTCTTTCAATCGAACCTGCGACTTTCTGATTGAAATTCTAAAGCAAATATAGTGCAAGTAATAAATATATTCCCATTCCACTTTGCACTTTCCGCTAAATAGGACTTGACGTTATAAGCGTTATCCCGTAAACTATAGAAGATTCGAAAGAAAAGAGGAAATAAAGATATGCCAATGGATTGCGCGAATATGTTGACTTGCGCGGGCGGCGCCGAGGGTGGCGGCGGCGGAAGCTCCATGATTATTATGGTACTGGTGCTGGTGGCGATGGTCGCCTTTATGATTATCCCGCAGCGCCGCAAGGACAAGAAGGTCAAGAATATGCTGGCCGCCTTAAAACCGGGCGACAGGGTGCGCACCATCGGCGGCATTTACGGGACCATCGTCTCGATCAAAGAGGACGTCGCCATCTTGGCCGTCGGTCCGGACAAGGTCAAGCTGGTGTTTGCGCGCGGCGCGATTGCCCAGGTCGAGGAGCAGGGCGTGGAGCAGGACGCAGTCGCTGCAAAATAATGCGCAATGCGTAATGCCGAATGCGTAATTATTATTTTATGAAAAACAGCGCAAGCTGTTTTTTCCTTTGATTTAAGCATTAAGCATTATGCATTACGCATTGCCCGTCCGCATACCTTTTTTCATGGAGGTATGCTATGCCAAAATCAAAACGTTCCCATCGCAATAAAAAGAAATCCGGCGCCCTGTGGCCCATCGTCAAAGCGGCCCTGCTCGCCTCCGCCGCCGTGCTGATTCTCATAGTGATCTTCACCGGCGTGCTCTATCTGGAGTGGCTGCCCGAAAGCAGCATTCCCCTGCTCAACGGCATTTTCAAAGTGGTCGGCGCCGCGCTTGCGGGCCTGTTGGTCGGCCGGTCGCTCACCGAAAGGCTGTGGCTGTTCGGCGGGCTTGCCGCCGCGCTTTTTCAAGCGCTGGCCACGGGTTGCATGGGGATCTTTTTGGGCGGATTGCAGCTGCGGCCCAGCCTGGTGGGCGATATCCTTCTCGCCGCCGTGATCGGCGGCGCGGTGGCGTACGCTTTTTTCTCCTTATCAAAGAAAAAAACGTAGATTCCAGATTCCGGACCCCAGATTCCAGACCGCTCACGCGGGGTGAGCTGCGCAACAACTTGTGAAATTCTTGTAACCTGTAACCTATAACTTGTAACTACTCACCGGATATGCTATAATGCTTGTATCATACCATTATGAGGTGAGAATATGCGCAAATATAACTGGCTTATCGCGGTTTGTTTGGTGTTGGTGCTGTTTGCCGCGCTCGGCTGTGGCTGTGGCGGCGGCGGCACGCCCAAGGCGACGCCGGAACCGGAACACGTGACGCTGATCAAAGTTGTCGGCATTGACGTCAACGGGCAGGAGAGCGAGATTTACGATCCCGCCGACCCCGAGGCCACCTTCCCGCCGGAGAACATCATCAGCGGCTACTACGGCACGCCCGAGCCGGGCACGACAGCCAGACCGAACCGAACTGCCGGACCGGCGGCTACGCCGAAATCGACCGACAGCACCTGGATCGGCGGCGACGGCGATGATTGGGACATCGGGGATTCCACCGTTGTGAACGGCGACGATCTGTTCTAAAGAAGATTGGGAAAGAAACATGAAACATAAACCGGATTTTGTACTGCAGCAAGTGGCGGACACGCACGTCGTCGTGCCCGTGGGCGAGCAGGCGCTGGCCTTCAACGGCATTTTAACGCTCAACGGCACGGGCGCGTTCTTATGGCAGCAGCTGGATGAGGACGTGGACATTCCCGCGCTGATCCAAGCGCTGCGGGCCGCCTATGAGGTGGACGAACAGACTGCCCTGGCCGATGTGGCGGCCTTTATAACCGCCTTAAGCGAAAACAATCTGCTTACAGACTGATGAGGGAAGTGCTTGTCACAATGGAGGACTGCCTGCCGGTGATCGCACGCAAGCTGGCGGAGGGCGGCAGCGTTCAGCTCACCGCGCCCGGCACCAGTATGCTCCCGTTGCTTGAAAATTCCGTGGTGGAGCTGACGGTGGCAAACGGGCCGCTGAAAAAACACGACATAGCTTTGTACCGCCGCATGGACGGGGAAGAGCGTTTTGTCCTGCACCGCGTGATCCGCACCCGAACGGACGGCAGTTACGCCATGTGCGGCGACAATCAAGTGCTCATAGAGAGCCCCATTTGGCCCGCGCAGGTAATCGCGAAGGTGTCGCGGTTTGAGCAAAACGGCATTATGGTCTCAGTGGACGATCCGCGCTACCGCCGCTATGCCCGCCGCCGCGTCGCGTCGCGCCCGTTTCGCGCCCTGATCGAGCAGTTGCACCGTATGTGCAAGTCTCTCATAAGGAAGAACGCGCATGAGTAACAATACCGCGTTATTATGGATACGCGGCGCACTGCGGGGGCGGTGGCCGCGTATTGTCATACAGATTTTTATCAAGTGCCTGTCCGTGGCCTGCGGCGTGATCATGGCGCTCTTTTTGCGCGATGTCATCGATGCCGCCGTGAGCGGCCTGATCCCCCTGCTGATCGAAAAACTCCTGCGCCTGCTCGCGCTGATGACCCTTCAATACGGGCTCTCCTACGCGGCCGTGCGTATGCAGGCGACCATCAATATTCTGGTCTCCACCGACATCAAACGGCGTATGATGCGCGGGCTCTTCCATCGGTCGTATGCCCAGGTCTCGGACTATCACAGCGGCGAGCTGATGAACCGCCTGATCACGGACGCGGACAATGTGGCAAGCAGCGCCACGTCCATGCTGCCCAACCTGATCTCCATGGCGCTGACGATTCTGATCGTGGGTATCTTGCTGGCAGCCATGAGCTGGCAGCTGCTGGTGCTCGCCGTAGTGATGGGCCTGGTCGCGGCCCTGGGCGCGCTGCTGCTGCGCAATAAGGCAAAGCGCCTGCAGCGCGACGTCCGCGAAAAAGAGGGCAAGGTGCGCGGGTTTATGCAGGAGGCGCTCTTGAATCTGCCCGTCATCAAGGCTTTCACCGCGGCGGCGGCGTTCACCGGACGGCTCAAAACCGTGCAGGACGCCAGCGTGCGCAGCCGGATAAAACAGCAGCGGTTCTCCACGTTCATGCATACGCTGATGGGCTTTGGGTTCTCCATCGGTTATCTGGTCGCGCTGGGCTGGTGCGGCGCGCAGCTGGCCTTGGGCGCAATCAGCTACGGCACTTTGACGGCGATCCTGCAGCTGGTCACGCAGATTCGCGCGCCGATTGCGGGCTTTGGCAATGTCGTGCCCAACTATTACGCCATGCTGGTCTCCGCCGAACGCTTGATCGAGTTGGAAGAACTCACGGCGGAGGACGAGCCCGCAGAGGACATGGGGGATCTGACGGAGATAAATGTGCGGGGACTAACCTTTGGCTACGACCCCGACGAGCCCGTGCTGAAAGATATTGATCTGACGGTCGGGCGCGGGGATTTGGTCGCGTTGACGGGCCGGTCGGGCATCGGAAAGTCCACGCTGATGAAGGTTTTATTGGCGCTCTATCAGCCGCAGGACGGGACTATGACGGCATGGAAGACGGATGGGACCGCGCTGCCGATCTCGGCTGGCACGCGCGCCGCCTTTGCCTATGTGCCGCAGGGTAATATGCTGTTTTCGGGCACGATCGCCGAGAACGTCACGCTCTTTGCTGAGGACGCGTCTGAGGAAGAGATTTGGGAGGCCCTGCGCATCGCCGACGCGGAAGGTTTCATTCGTGAGATGCCGGAGGGCCTGGACTCTCTCCTGCGCGAGGACGGCCAGGGCGTGTCCGAGGGTCAGGCGCAGCGCATTGCCGTGGCGCGCGCGCTCTTCACCCGCGCGCCGGTGCTGCTGCTCGACGAGGCCACCTCCGCGCTGGACGAACAAACGGAACTCACCCTGCTGCGCAATATCCGCGCGGCGGGCCACACCTGCCTGATCATCTCCCATCGCCCGGGGGTCATGGAGATCGCGACAAAACAAATTTCATTTTAATATGTCATCTTGAGCGTAGCGAAAGATCTAATTCGTTGGCCGTCTCAGCAAATACTTCTCAATCCAACGGTTTTCCTGATAGGGTATGACATAGTTGTCCAGTATGTACACCTTGCTTTCGTTTGTCGTGCCGTCGCTGTTTTTGGAAGTGGAAAAGGTTTTCCAGTGCTTGTACGCGAAGTCGGGATTGCTTTGGCGAATGTAGGCGGGCACGGTCGCCGACACGGAACGGTAGATCTCGGAGAGCGAGGTAAACGCGCCCAGCGCCAGCAGGCAGATCA
Organism: Clostridiales bacterium; assembly: GCA_009783775.1. GTDB lineage: Bacteria > Bacillota > Clostridia > Christensenellales > CAG-138 > WRCT01. Next base: position 11,871 of record WRCT01000005.1, read on the forward strand.
GCAGGGCTTTTCGCCAGGACTTTGCTTTTGACAGACCGTGGATCACAAGCCCCGCCAGCACGCAAAGCAGTGGCACGGAGACCCGCATACACCAGTCGTTGCCGCGCCCGACATAGAACAGGGGAACCACCAGCAACACGATCGTCACAAGCCAAAGCAGCCGCTTGTTTACGAGCTTTCGCAGGAAAATCACATACAGCCCAAACTCCAGCAGATAGAAGGAGAAAAGCAGAATCAAAAAGTCTGTTATTTCCTTTGCGCTCGCGTTCGGCGGCAGAAACCGCTCAAAGATCAACCCCTTGTGGCCCGTCTCATTGTTGAGCAAAAAGAGCAGCCCGATCGGCGCGACGGCAAACACGCAGAGCAGATTGGGGAGTGTGAGCATTTCCATGAAGGAATCCCAAAGCCGCGGACGGGCGGGCTTGTCCGAAGGCAAATCCCAAAGGCGCGGGCGGACGGGCAAGTTCTCCGCCATCGGCGCGAGGGCGTCCTGGCCGAACAGGAACGAAAACAGCAGGATCGTCAGCGCGCTGATAAAGGGCAGGGGGGCAAAAGGCAGCATAAGCGCGCAGATAAAAATCAGTTGCTTGCGGTTTTGGCGCGTAAGCATCAGAAAAGTAACCAGCCAGGCCGGCAGGGCTTGATTGAACACCCAATACAGCTGTGTGGAAAACGACGAATACTGCAGCCGTCCCGACCACCACTCCTTGTGCGTGGTAAATAGATCGCGCAGCAGGGTCCCGAAGGGCAGGCCCGCGAACAGCCGCTCACGATACACCACCAGATAACCCAGAATATCCAGCCCGCTGAACAGGATAAAGATCAAAACCGCCCACTTGGCGAACCGCTGCAAGTAGCGTTGCAACAGATACAGGGTCAGCACAACGCCCAACAGGGACCAGAGATACAGGGCTACATTGCCGGCGGCCAGCCCAAACATCTTGGCCACGCCCGCCGCAGGCAGCCAAAACGCGAAGTAATAGTTCATCAGCCCCAGGCTGCCCATCTTTTCGGCAAAGACGGCATCGCGCGAATAGTCAAAGACCACGGGCCAGTCCTGATTGATCAGGTCCCAAAAGAGCGCGTTGCGCCCGTCAAAATCCGGATTCTGGTGCGCCGCCGCGCCCAGCCCCGAAAAGAATACCCAGACCGCGGCCAGCAGCACCAGCGGGATCCATTTCTTCAGATCAAAAAAAGAAGCGGCGTCTATCTCGGACAGCGGCTTTGCCTTGGATTTTGCCACGGACCAAAGCCCCCAAACCAGCAGCACCAGACAGGGCAGAGACACATACCAGGCGAACCAAAACAGCAGCCAGATCGCGAGCGGCAAACCGAGCCAGGCGCAAACGGCATAGTCGAATGCGCCCTCAATTTTTTGAAATTTGGTTGTCACTAATACTTGGTTTCCGGCACAATAAAGCCGGGGCCGGTGTCGCCCGCGAACCAATGGCTGCGGCAGAGCCCGATATACTTATCGTTCGCGCCAAGTACGACCTGCTCGCCCACGCGCGTCATCACGCCGTTTTCGTCCAGCCGCGCGTTGTGCGTGGCCTTTTTGCCGCACCAGCAGATTGTCTTTACCTCCTCGATCGCGTCCGCGTGCTTGAGCAAGGCCGCGCTGCCCGGGAAGAACTCGCCCTGAAAGTCGGTTTTCAGACCATAACAGATCACGGGCGTGTCAAACTCGTCCACCACCCAGATCAGTTTCATGACCTGCTCGGGCGTTAGAAACTGCGCCTCGTCCACGATCAGACAGTCATACGCGCCGTCCGCGATCTTTTGCCAGTCCAGCTGCTCAAAGATCTCGCAGTCCCGCTCTAAACCGCTGCGGGAGCGAATCACCTGCCTGCCGTCGCGCGTATCGACGGAGGGCTTGACGATCAGCGCGTTCTTCTGCCGTTCCGTGTAGTTATACTCGACCATAATCGCGTTGGCGGTCTTGCTCGACCCCATCGCGCCGTAACGAAAATACAATTTTGCCATGCTGTTTCTCCCCACCTTGTTGTTGCTATCATTATATAGCGAAGGCAGCCGATTGTCAAAAGCGATTTCATGGATATAGTTGGCAAAAAGTTGGCAAAAAACAAAAAAAGGATTGACGAATTACAGCCCAGCGCATATAATAATGCGCAGTGTCCGATAGGACGCAAATGCTTTATCACAGAGAGGGGGGAAAAAGAAATGGAAATCCGGGTTGGTGAAAACGAATCTCTGGAAAGCGCTCTCAAAAGATGGAAGAGAAAGTGCGCGCGCAGCGGCGTCCTCGCCGAGGTACGCAGACGTGAGCATTACGAAAAGCCGAGCGTCAAGCGCAAGAAAAAAGCAGAAGCCGCGAGAAAGCGGAAGTATTAAAAAAATCCCCCTGCGAGTGCAGGGGATTTTTTGTAGGGGCGACCTGTGGTCGCCCGCTAGATTCCAGATTCCAGACACCAGATTCCAGTAGGGCGGGGGCTTGCTCCCGCCGGTTACTGTTTCTTTGTTTTCGGTTTTGCAATTAGCGCGAAGAGGTAACCAAACAAAATCGCCGCTGCGATACCGCCAGCGGCGGCGGTGATCCCGCCCGAAAACGCGCCCAGCACGCCGTGCAGCCGCGCGCCCTCCAGCGCGCCCTTGGCGAGCATATGCCCAAAGCCGGTCAGCGGCACGGTCGCGCCCGCGCCCGCGAAGTCCACGAGCGGCTGATACCAGCCTACCGCGCCCAACACCACGCCGACCGTGACAAAAAGCACAAGGATCCGCGCGGGTGTCAGCCGCGTCAAATTGATCAGCAATTGCCCGATGACACAAATACCGCCACCAACAAGGAAAGTCCAAAGATATTGCATAGGTTTCATATTACTTATTCCTTATCATTTATTACTTTCCAATACCACCCCATGCGCTATCCCGGGAATGCTCTCCCCTTGCAGCGATGAGGTGGGGCTCATCAGCGCGCCGGTGGCGATGAACAAAATGCGTTTGAGCTCGCCCGCCTCCAGCTTGGGCAGAAGGTGTCCGGCCAGCGTCACGGCCGAGCAGCCGCAGCCGCTGCCGCCGCAGTCGTATTTTGGCTCCGGCGGATAGATTAAATTCCCGCAGTCCACGTGCCGTCCTGCAAGACCCAAGCCCTGCTTTTGCAAGAGCCGGTGCAGCATCTCCGTGCCGAACTTGCCCAGATCGCCCGTGACGATCAAATCATAGTCCTCCGGCCTTCGGCCCGTGTCGGCAAAGTGCGTGACAATTGTATCGCAGGCGGCGGGCGCCATTGCCGCGCCCATATTGTTTGCGTCGGTGATACCCAGATCGATCACCTTGCCGACCGTCGCGCCTGTGATCACGCAATGCGAAAGCATGGGGGTTTCGGGCAAGGCGTCCCCGACCAGCAGACAGCCCGCGCCGGTGACCGTGCGTTGCGACGTGGGCGGGGCGGTTGTGCCCAGCTCGAGCGGAAAACGGTACTGCCGCTCGGCCGTGGAAAAATGGCTGCACGAGACACAGGCGACGGGGGAGAGGTAACCGCCGTCGACCAGCATACCGCCGATCAGCAGGGACTCGGACATGGTCGAGCAGGCGCCGTACAGCCCCAAGAACGGCATACCCAGATTGCGCGCGCCGTAGTTGGCGGTGATGATCTGGTTGAGCAGATCGCCCGCGAGCAGGCAACCGATGTCCGAGGGCGACAGCCGCACCTTGGCGCAGGCCAGGCGCACCGTGTTCTCAAACATCATCAGCTCCGCCTGCTCAAAGCTGCCCGCGCCCAGCTTGTCGTCCTCCAAAATCACGTCAAAGCACGACCCCAGCGGCCCTTCGCCCTCGGCCCTGCTGACGGTACTGGCGCAGGACAGCAGCTTGGGCCGGCTTGAAAACTGCACGGAGCGCGCGCCCACACGGTTTTGCATACAAAAACAACCTCCGCTTATAAATTAATACCAATCTCCTAACGCTTTTGAAGGGCGATTGGTATGAGGTTATTTTAACCATTTCTTAATTCTTGATGCTTATTTTTTATTTAGGGTCCCCGCCACTCGGGCGCGACAGCCCCCGGCGCGGAATATTTCGCGATCAGTTCATCCATGCGCGCGTCGGAGACGTTGAAAAATTTTTTCACATGAGCCAGGGCGTGCCGCGGCCGATTTTGAGAGTAATTGCGAATCTCACCGGCAAAGGATTTCCAGCTGCCGACGCTCTTGGGATTGTTCCAGCGCGCGATGTGCCGCGCCATCTCGGGCTCGAGTTCCGCTACCATCTCGTCGAAGATCTCCGCCATGCGCTCGGGCGCGAAGTGTACGCAGATCGCCCAGACATAACGCTCCACGCAGTAGTCGCGCCAGCCCTCGTTCTGATACAGCGCGATGAATAGGTTCATGCTCGTGGGCGTGCCGTTGGCGGAGGTGATGCCCGTGCTGAAGTAACGGCCGATCATGTTGGCGTGCACCGCGTTTCGCATGGAGTAATCGTTGTCAAACAGGATGGGCCGCCACTTGATGGTGTAATCCGTGGTGCGCCAATACTTTTGGTTGAAGCCCATGTCCGTCTCACAGAAATAGGTGCGCGCGATGTAATAGTCTGTGAAATAAGGCACGTCCACCCACTGGCAATATTCTTCGAAGCGGGCCTGGTTGGACATATGGTGCTTGTCGGCAAAGGACCGCACGCGGATCATCTCGTCCGCCTTGCCCTTCATGGGCGTGGTGTTGCGGAAGATCACCTCCACGTCGTCCTTGTCGACCCCGTAGTGCGTTTGCAGATAACCGTCGTTCAGCTTCTCCCCGAAATCATAGATGCCCCAATACTTGCCGTTGATGTACACGACCACGGGCCGCGTCATCGCGGCCTCGACATGCAGACCCTGCGCGGCGCGGGATGCGTAGGGATCCGCCATGCGCGCCTTGCCGAAGTCCTGGCCGCCGTTGCGAATGCATAGATTGGAGAACTCGGTGAACGCGTACCCGGGGAAGAAGGGATAGTTGACCGTGCGCTGGCCGTAGCTCGCGCGCAGATTGATCGAGAGGGATTTTTGCGCGTAGCCCAGGGTGCCGCGGCCCTTGGCCTTCAAGCCCGCAGGGAAGGCAGCGCCCAACGAGCCGTCTTTTTCGTACCAGGAGAGAAAACCGTCGCGCTCGACTTTTTTGGAATGGTCCCTGACTTGATAGACCTCTGTGAACTTTTGCGGGTTCATGGCGATGCAGAGCACGGGCACGGTATGCGGCGCTTCGAACAGGAAGTGATAGGTGGCGATCTCGCTATGCAGCAGGCCGGACGCGACCGAAATCGCGCGAATCACGGCGGTCTTGCTGATTTGGATGGGCTTGCTGTATTTTTCTGAATTTGTGGTCGGCTCGCTGCCGTCGGTGGTATAGTAGATCGCCGCGCCCTGCGTGGAACTGCGCAGCGTCAGCGCGAAAGAGCCGCTTTGGTACAGGCCCGTCTCTGAGAATATCGGCTGAGAGCAGTAGCCCGCGCTGTAGCCGCTTGCATTAGCCGCGCCCTTGGTGGGCTGCGAAAAGAACACGCGGGCGATCTTATCGTTGTCTACGACCCTGCCGGAGGTCAAACCGAGCCGCAGCACGCCGGTTTCAAAAGCGTCCACCACCCAGCCCTCGGGGCTCACCAGATAAAGGGTCGTGCCTGCAGCGGAGATCCCAAAGGTCGCTGTATCCGCTTTCTGTCGCGTGATATGGCGGGAGGCCTCGATCACCGCATAACCCCCGCTCTTGATGCTGAGCTTGCCGATCTGCCATTTTTGCAGATCGTTCCTGTCATTGCTGAGATAGTAGCCGTTCAGGTCCACGCTTTCGCGGCCGCCGTTGTGAATCTCGACCCAGTCGGTCAGCCGTTTGCCCTTTTCGTGCACGGCGGAGACCTCGGAGATAAAAACACCGTTTTTGTGGAAGTAACCAATGCCCTCGGCCAGCGGGGATGATGGCGCGTTCTTCCCGCCCGGTGTGGGGTAGGTGTAGTACACCCCACCCGGGCCCAGGGAGACATTGGCGCGGACATCGGGAATGGCAACAGCGTCCATTGAGTTGGTATTCGCGTCAAACAAAAACAGCGTTTTGCCAACAGAAATCTTGAAATTGGCGTGCGGTTCGTCCCCCACACGGTCCTTGCCGGACAGAAAGATAACCGCGTAACCCAACGCATTGAATGCGTCCGCCGGAACCTTCCACTTGCGCGGATTGGAGATGTCATTGCTGAGATAATAACCGTTGGGCGCGGTGTCCGGTGATTTGCATACCAACTCCACCCAGGCGCTTCTGTCGCCGTCCGCGTCCGCGAGATCATATTTATTATCCGGCAATACCTCGCTGATACGTACGGGCGCGTCCTCGCCCATGGGGGTCGGTTCGGTGCTGTCCGAAATCGCCGTGGTATTCGCCGCGCCGGGCGTGGGCTGACCGCAATAGCCGAAACTGCCGTTCTCCCGCCGCGCCCAGGACATATCGGGGGGCAGGGAAGGCGTGCGCACCATATCGGCCAACTGACCGGAGGCGTCATACAGAAAGACCTCCGCGCCGGCGCGTTTGATCCCCATGCGCACGCAGATATGGCCATCCGAATCGTCGCAGCCATCCTTGCAGCAGCGCACGACGACATAACCGTTCGCCGGTATCGTTACGCCGCGCAGGTTGTTCGCGTCCGCCTTGGCCGGACTGTTGCAGAGCGTGTAGCCGGAGAGCGAGACCTCCTCGCCCGAGGTATTGCGCAATTCGACCCAGTCCCCGCCATCACAGCAGGTTACGGGCAGGGAATCAATATTTTTCGAAACGATTTCATTGATGAGGATAACGCCGCCCGTTACGGCGGGAGCAAGCCCCCGCCCTACTTCCGTGGGGTCGTCAAAAATCTCGTCCGCGTTGGCCGCGCCCGGTGTGGGGGCAAAACAGTAGCCATAACTTCCGTCTGCGCGGCGCGCCCAGGAGACATCGCGGCCCAAAGCCGGCACGTCCAGCGTTTGGATGATATTGTCCCGCTCGTCCGCCAGCACCAGCGTCTCGCCGTCGCGGCTTAAAGAAAAGCCCAGGCAGATCGCCCCGCCGCGCTCATAGGCGTCTTTGGATTTGTTCGCGTAAAGGATCAGATACCCGCCCGCCTTGATCACTACATCGGGCAGCAGGGCGGCGGAGCCCGGTTTGTTTGGCCGTTTTGTGATCTGATAGCAGCTTAAGTTGATGTCCCGTCCGGAGCCGTTATAGAGCTCGATCCAGTCCGGCGAGCCGTATTTACTGTCCATCAAAGAGGACCCGTTGCTTGTTACGACCTCTGAGATCACCAGCCCGCCGTTCGCCTCGGCAGCGGGAAAACAGCCCGCCTGCAGGGGCAGGGCGGCCAGAATCAAAAATATGGCAATTGAGCGGATCCCGATTCTTCTTTTCATGTTCTATTCTATGATATCACATTTTGACTTCATTTACCGCTTTTCTTAAAGACATAAAATCTTTAACCGCCTGTTTTCCGATTTGAAAGATCCGTTTCATATTGATACTGTTCACGCCGCCCTGCCGCAGCCGGAAGGTGATGGGTAGGTAACGCAGCCGCGCCTTTGTCTTTTCCATTAGCACGGTCAGGAGCACATTGGACAGGTTATAATCTAACGGAATGCGCGGGAGCAGTGTTTCAAGCGTTTCGCGTTTCATCAAACGAAACGGGGTATTCGCGTCGGTGATCCAAAGTCCGAAACACAAAAAGAGGGTGAGCTTTAGTGTTTTGGTCACAAAGACTCTGGAAAAACCGTCCTGGCGGTTTTTTCGATACCCGATCTGCGCGTCGTAATCGGCCCTGTTCTCCCAAAACTGCCAAAACTCCGAGGGGATCGTCTGGCCGTCCGAATCGGTCTGGAAGACATAATCCGCGCCGTTCTCCAGCGCGTGCCGGTAGCCGTACAGCACGGTCGCGCCGTGGCCGCCGTTGGGCTTGGTGATAGCCTTAAGCTGCGGCAGCTCCTCTTGCAGCGCTTGCAGCCTTGCGTAGGTGCTGTCCCGACTGCCGTCGTCAAAAATCGTGATCCGGCTGTCCGCGCCCGCTTGGGCCGCGACCTCGTGCCACTCCCGCGCGGCCGTTTCGATATTCTCCTCCTCGTTGTAGGCAGGAATTACAATATACAGCTTGTCCAAGAGCACGCCCCTTTCATTCTTTGAACGTGATAAACTTGTTGACGCAAAACTGGGTCGCCGCGACGATAAAAATCGAAACCAGTTTCGTAATCAGGGTCGGCAGCAGCATTCGCCCGCCCAGCCAAAGCAAGCCCTGCGACAAGGCCAGCCCGACCAGCCCAACCAGATAAAAAGAAAGGGCCCGAAACAAAAGCCGGTCCGTTTTCTTGAAGTTGAACTTTCGGTTCAAAACAAAACTCATGGCGATGCCCGCGTGAATGCTGATCGCGTTTGCAAGATATTCGTTCATCCCAAACTGCCTGTACAGCAGCGTAAACAAAGCAAAATCTAAAAGCGCGCTGGCGCCGCCGATGACCCCGTATAAAAAGATTTGCTTAATCAGCTGCTTATCAACCTTCATCTTCTAACTCCGCCGCTGCGATGGAAAGCGCCTCGGCAATGACCTGATCCATATCGTAGTACTTGTATGTCCCCAGCCGCCCGCCGAAAATCACATCGGGACGCGTTTCGGCCAGCGCGCGGTATTGCGCGTACAGGGCATTGTTTGTCTCATTGTTCACAGGGTAATAGGGCTCGTCCCCCCGTTTCCAGTCGGCGGGATATTCTCTTGTGACAACCGTTTCGTTTGCGTTGCCCGCGCCGAAGGCGAAATGCTTATGCTCGATAATACGCGTGAACGGGACTTCCCGCTCGGTGTAATTTACAACGGCGTTTCCCTGATAGTCCTCACTGTCCAACAGTTCCGTCTCAAACCGCAGGGAGCGGTAGGCCAGCGCGCCGTATCTGTAATCGAAAAATGCGTCGATCGCACCCGTGTAAACGGTCTTGCGGGCGATGTCGGGATTCTGCCGGATAAAATCAAAATAATCCGTGTTGAGCCGGACCTCGACGCCGGTCAAAAGTTTTTCAACGAGCTTGGTATAACCGCCGACGGGAATCCCCTGCCAGGGATCGTTGAAGTAATTGTTGTCATAGGTAAACCGGAGCGGCACGCGCTTGATGATAAACGCGGGCAAGTTCCGGCAATCCGTGCCCCATTGTTTCTCCGTATAGCCCTTGATCAGTTTTTCATAGATATCCCGCCCGACCAGACAAAGCGCCTGTTCTTCCAGGTTCTTGGGCTCTGTAATACCCGCCTCGGCGCGTTGTTTTTCTAAAATCGCTTTGGCCTCGGCAGGCGTAAATACATTCCACAGTTTGGAGAAGGTATTCATATTAAACGGCAGGTTATAAAGCTCGTTTTGGTATCTGGCCAAGGGCGCGTTGATGAAATGGTTAAGCGTGGAAAATCGGTTCACATAATCCCAAACCGCTTGATTGCCGGTGTGGAAAATATGCGCGCCGTATTGGTGCACTAAAATCCCGCCTATGTTTTTCGTGTACGCGTTGCCCGCGATATGGGGCCGCCTGTCGAGCACGAGGCAGGTTCGCCCCCGCTCCGTCACAGCCTGCGCGAAGGTTGCGCCAAAGAGTCCCGCGCCTGCGATCAAATAATCATACTGCATATCGCCTACAACCGAAATTCCTTCGGGATATAAACGGGCTCTTCGTCAATGGTGAAATCGGCGAGCGCAAAGAGCATGGGGCGTGAGATTTGACCCGTATACCAAGCGTAGGAGGGCGGCCATTGATTCGCCGACACGTCGTTCCACAGCTCGCCCCAGCGGCGCAGGACAATGCGGTACTCCATATAGTCGCCGGAGTGCGGGATCGTAACCCTGTGCTCGATCACAAGCCTTTGCTTTGCGGCGTCGTTGGCGTCGGGGTTAAGCGTCCAGTCGCCGGCCTTGATGGCCTGATAAAATATGCTGCCGCTTTTGGAGGCCGCCTTGCCTTTGCCGCCGGTCCGGTCGATGGAAAGCTCCACAACGCCCAGCGGCGCGCCCGTATCCCACAGGGTCACGGTGGCCTCGTCGCCCTTGCGCACGCCCGTCCAGGCGGGCGTGTCGTCCACCCGCAAGTCGATCACGGCAAAGCAATCCCAGGTCTTGTCCGCGAACTGCGCGAACTCGCCGGACGCGCCCACCACCGACCAATAGCCGTACCAGTGGCCGTCCCACCAGAGGACATCGGTCTCCGGCGGTTCGGTGGGGTCGGGCTCGTTGGGCGCGAAATAGCCGCCCACTTTTTCAAAGAGGATCTGCGTGCCGGAGTCCAACAGCTGCAGGCGCAGAACGCCCTTGCGGATCGTGCCCACGGCGACGTCGTGAACGCGCAGAGTATAGTCCCCATAACTCCACGATATGTTTTCGCTGCCGCCGTCAAGGCCCAGTATACCCCTGCCGCTCTTATACAGCTCCAGGGTGGCGCCCCTTGGGAAGACCTCGCGCACATCCCGCTCCCCGCTGCGGTCGATCACGGCAATGGCCTTCCAGGTCCCGATCCGCGGATCGTCGGCGGGGATATCACTGCCGCAGGCCAACAAGCCCGCCAGCAAAGCGAAGACAAGCAAAAACAGACTTCCTTTTTTCACACCGTTCATTTTCTTTCTCAATATTCTCCGCGTCGCCCCTACGGCCTGACGTTGCCGCACTCGGCGCAGAACTTGCCTTTGTTCACCGCGCCGCAAGCGCAGGTCCAGTCCTCCGAGGGCTGGGGCTTGCCGCATTCCGCGCAGAACTTGCCCTTGTTTACCGCGCCGCAAGCGCAGGTCCAGCCTTCCTGGGGCTGGGGCTTGCCGCACTCCATACAGAACTTGCCGCTGTTGCCCGCGTGCCCGCAGGCGCAGGTCCAGCCGGAGGGCGGGGGAGCCGCCTGCTGCTGTTGCTGTTGCTGCTGTCCCATCGAAAAGAGGTTTTGCGCGTTCATGCCGCCCGCGTTGCCTGCCATGTTCATGCCCATAAAGGCCATGGCCGGACCCGCGCCCTCGTTGGCCGCCGCGCTCTGCATGGCCGCCGCCTGCGCGCCGACCAGGTGCGCCGCCGCCATGGTGGGGTTGCGGAAGGTGGCGTTGCGCTGCAACTCTTTGATCATCGCCTCGTCTTCTTCGCTGGCTTTCACGCTGGAAACGCCAAAGGACACGACCTCGATGCCGCGCAGCTCGCCCCATTTTTTGCTCAGCACTTCGTTGAGCGCGTCGGCCATTTCGACGGTATGGCCGGGCAGGGCGGAGTAGCGAATGCCCATGCCGGAGATCTTGGCAAAGGCGGGCTGCAAGGCGGTCATCAGCTCGGACTTCAACTGCCCGTCGATCTGATCGCGCACATAGTTTGCCTGCACATTGCCGCAAACGTTCGTATAAAACAGGATCGGGTTCGTCACGCGGTAGCTGTACTCGCCGTGGCAGCGGATCGCGATGTCCAGGTCCAGGCCGATGTTGTTATCCACGACCCGAAACGGCACCGGATTGGGCGTGCCGTACTTATTGCCGACCAGCTCCTTCGTATTAAAATAATAGACGCGCTGGTCCTTGGGCGGCTCGCCGCCGAAGGTGAAACGCTTGCCGATGTTCTTCAAGACCGCCGGAATGCTCTGGCTCAGTTTGCCGGAAAAGATGGAGGGCTCGGTGGACGTGTCATAGGTATACTCGCCCGGCTCGGCGCAGATATCCACGACCTTACCCTGCTCCACAATGATCATGCACTGGCCGTCGGCCACGGCGATCAGTGAACCGTTGGAGATGATGTTGTCCGCGCCCTTGGTGTTCGAGCTGCGGCCGCCCACGCGCTTTTGTCCTTTCGTAACCAGTACGTCAACAGGAAGGGCTTCACAGTAGAAATACTCTTTCCATTGGTCGGCCATCACGCCGCCTACCGCGCCCCCGAATGCTTTAATCAGTCCCATGTTCTAACCTCCTTTTTAACTTCTATAATAGTATAGCAAGAGTTGCGAAAAAAGTCTATAGAAAGTGAACACGTTATGCAAGTATTGAGATATGGCGACAGCGGGCTTGCGGTGAGTTATCTGCAGCTGGCCCTGGCCCGCGCGGGCCCCGCGCCGATCGAGCCGGACGGCATTTTCGGGCGGCGCACCCTGACGGTCGTGGAAACCTTCCAAAGCCGGAACGGTCTGACGCCGGACGGGGTTGTGGGCAAGCTGACCTGGACCGCGCTCTACCCCTATCTGACCGGCTACACCGTGCACGTTTTGCGCGCCGGCGACACCTACTTTGCCTTGGCGCGCCGATTCAATACCACCGTGCAGGCGATCACCACCGCCAATCCGACCCTCGTGCCGACGAATCTGCCGGTGGGTGCGAATCTCATCGTGCCGCTGGGTTTTGATGTGGTCACGGACCGCGTGCCCTACAGCTACGCGCTCACGCAGCTGATCGCGGAGGGCCTGCAAAAACGCTATCCCTTCATCGGCAAACGGCCCATCGGGGCCAGCGTCATGGGCAAAGAACTCTTTTGCCTGATCCTGGGGGCGGGGGAGAGCCAGGTCAGTTTCAACGCCTCGCACCACGCGAACGAGTGGATCACCACGCCGCTCACCCTGCGGTTTCTCGAGGAGTACGCCAAGGCCTTTGCCCAAGGCGGGCGGATCTTCGACATCGACGCCCGCACGCTCTTTGCCCGCACAATCCTCTTTCTGATCCCGCTGGTGAACCCCGACGGCGTGGACCTTGTGACGGGCGCCTTGCCCCAAGAGGACAGCTACTACAAGCAGGCCGAGGCGCTGGCGGGTTTCTATCCGGCCATTCCCTTCCCGAACGGCTGGAAGGCGAATATGCGGGGCGTGGACCTCAACTTGCAGTATCCGGCCGGCTGGGACGAGGCGCGGGATTTCAAGTTCGCGCAGGGTTTTGTCCGCCCCGGTCCGCGCGACTTTGTGGGACTGGGCCCGCTCACCGAGCCGGAGAGCCAGGCGCTCTACCGTTTCACGCTGTCGCGGCGGTTTCGGCTGATTCTGGCCTATCACACGCAGGGTGAAGTGATCTTCTGGAAGTACCGCGACTACGAGCCGCCCCGCTCCTATGAGATCGCGCTGGCCTTTGCAGACGCCAGCGGCTACGCGGTCGAGGAAACGCCCTTCGGCAGCGGCAACGCGGGTTACAAGGACTGGTTCATTCAAACGTACAACCTGCCCGGCTACACGATCGAGGCCGGCCTGGGCGAAAGCCCGCTTCCCCTCAGCGACCTGCCCAAGATGTACGAGGACAATATCGGGATCATGGCGCTGGCGCTCAGAATGGCGTAAGAGTTTTCAACCAAACAGCGCTTGTCAAGAAAATGTGTCCAATTTTGAAAGATTTTTTTCAAACTTGCGGCGGGAAGGAAAGAAAACAGGCGGCGCTGCCGCTCTTTTGCGCGTCATTAGTGGATTTTTACGCCGGATATGTCCGCGCAAAGACAAATGCGCAGAGAGAGCTGTTTTCACGTACCTACCCAAAAAGGTAGCTTCCTTTTTGGGCGGGAATAGTATATTTTAAGAAATGTTTGCAGATGTAAGAGGGTTGGTGAAATGACATTGTTGTTTCGAACAGGAAAAAACAGCGGTCCGGCGGTGCGCCGGAACGGCGTTGATGAGACAGAACCGCCCGGCGCGTGCAGCGCAAACAATGAAGAAATTTTCATGATGGAAGAAGAAGAAGAAATGGTCGATCTCGCACGGCTGGAGGCCGTAAAAGAATGGAAGATGTGAAGCGCAGCGAGCCGCGCGTCGGCGTGGCGCCCGCGCAGCTGCGGTCCGGCACGGAGGAAAGCGTTTCCTCCGAGGAGAGCGCCTTTGCCAACGACATTGAGTTTGACGTCGCCTTTCGCGGGTACAATCGGAAGCAGGTTGATAATTACATTGAGCAGCTTACTGCGGAATACAATGACATATGCGTTAAGTGTGCGGCCCTGGAGGACGAAAACAGCGGGTTGCGCCTTGCGTTGTCCGAGCTGATGAGAACCGAGCTGACGAGAAGGGAAAGATGGAACCATGAGCAGCGCCAAAACCGTTAACGACTTCAACAGGGAGTATTTATATCGGTGCTGGCTGGAGGAAGTCGAGTCTGTCGGCCAGCCCGGCAAAGGCCAAACGGTAAAAACGGCGGCGTTCTATCTTGTCCTGGTGGGCATGGTGTTTATGGCATTCCTCTATTCGGGCAACAAGACGCCGGGCAGGTCCTTCGGCCCTTTTGCGTATAATTCCGTACTCACGACGTCCATGCAGAGCGTTTATCCGCAGGGCAGCATAATATTCTCTTGGGCGGTAAAACCGGAAGAACCGTTAAAAGCAGGTCTCGTGGACGGCGACGACATCGTGCTCATCAAGGAAGACGGCACCGTGATCGTGCACCGCATTATAGAGATCATGTACGATTACGAAGACCTCGGCGTACGCGCGTTCAGAACGCAGGGCGTCGATAACCGCAGCCCCGACTCGTGGATCACCCTCGAAGTCAACGTGATCGGCAGGGTAAGAGGACACGTACCGATTCTCGGAAACGTCTTGCTTATCATCGCGGACAATACGCTCTGGGTCGCGGGCGGCGTAGTGGTGCTTTTCGGGATTATCACCCTTCTGAAGGTTGCGCTGAAGAAGGAACCGCATACGGAGCAGGCGGAGTAAAACGGCGGTTATTGCGCGGCGAACCGCGCTAAAAGATTTTAGAAACAGGTAAGAAAGAGAGGAAAGGAATGCGAAAAAAATACTATTCTCGTGTCCGTCGGCTCGGGAACAGGAAAATCATCGCGCTGGCCGCAGCCATTGTTTTGTGCGTTGTGGCGCTGCTTGGCGGTATGTACGCGTGGACGGATTTCACACAGTCCTTTACCAATAGATTTCGCGGGAATTTTGACGCGGATGTGACGCTGCACGATGAATTCGACGGTTTGCGCAAGGACGTATTCGTTGAAAACAGCGGTGTGAACACCATCTATGTGCGGGTGCGGCTGGATGAATATATGCAGGTGGGCGACAAAATCTTCGCCACCGGCGCGGACGCGAAGAACAAATACACCTGGTCCCCCCATACCTATAACTACGACGGCCCGAGCGTCACGGACTGCGGCCGCGCGGACATCGGAAAGTTCCACGAGTATTATGAGTGGAACATGGTCGGTTCCGCGCGCCGGTACAACCCGGGCACGCCCGGCATGGTCTATACGAAGCTGACGGGCGTAGACCCCATTACGGGCGAGCCCATGGTGGACCGCTCGGACGGAACGCATACCACCGCCGATGCCGTAAAGCCGATCCTGATGTCCGATTTCGTGCTGGTGCAGGGAAAGATCAACGTGGCGGGCGTGACGGAGTACACGGATATCCAGGCGCTTCTGAGCTCGTCTGAGCTGGCCATATACGACGCGTACGCAAAAGGATGCTGGGTTCTGGACAACACCGACACGGCGGCCAACGGCGGCGGCTGGGCGTACTGGTCCCTCCCCCTTGCTTCGGGCAAGGCGACGAACTGCCTGCTGGACACGGTGACGCTGATCAAGGACGCCGACGACAGCTGGATCTACAGGATCGACGTCAAGCTGCAGGCTGTTTCCCTGGGCGATGTGGGCAAGTGGAATTTCGGAGACTGGAAGACCACGTCGGCGGCGGAGGTTCTGATCGGAACC
>WRCT01000006.1 GCA_009783775.1 Clostridiales bacterium
ATCCGCGCCGCCGGACGGGAGATCGCCGAGCCGCTTTATTCCCAATGCCTGGCCGAGCTGGGCCGAACCGTGCCCGTTGCGGCGGGTGTTTTCGGCGCGGCCATGCAGGTGGCCCTGGTCAACGACGGACCGTTTACGATATTGTTAGATAGCAGGAAAGGATAGCAGTGGTCAGTGGGCAGTGGGCAGTGGTCAGAACGCTCACGCGGGTTTTTCTACGGCGCACTGTCCACTGCCCACTGACCACTGCTCACTCGCAAAAACGGAGATAATTTATGTTACAGGTAATTACCCTTCCGGGAAGTGAAGCCCCCACCCTATCCAACACCTACCTCGTCTTTGCCGAGGGCAGCAACACCTGCGCGGTGATTGACCCCAGCGACGCCGAATCGGTCTTGGCCTTGCTGCGGGAGAAGGGCTTGACTTGCTCGCATATCCTGCTCACCCACGGCCACTATGACCATATCGGCGGCGTGGCGGCGCTGGCAGCGGCCACGGGTGCGGACGTTTGCGTGCACGAGGCGGACGCGGCCAAGTTGGGTTCCAACCGAGAATCTTTGTCCTTTCTTTGGGGCAGGCAGCTGGCGCCTGTCAATCCCGCGCGCCTGCTGCAAGACGGAGAAAACATCGCGGCGGGCGGCCTGGCCTTTGAGGTGCTGCATACCCCGGGGCATACGCCGGGCTGCGTGATCTATAAGGTCTCCGGCGAGCCGGCCGCCTTTTCGGGCGATACCATTTTTTTCGAGGACGTGGGCGCGACCCGCTTTCCCGGCAGTGATTTTGGCGCGCTGAAAAAATCTTTTGCCCGAGTGATGAAAGAACTGCCGCCCGACTGCGTTCTTTACCCGGGCCATGGGCCGTCAACGACGGTCGCGCATGAGGCGGTCTTTGGGCCGCTGGCGCAAGGAATAAGGAATAAGTAAGAAGGAATAAGGGAAGTGTGCCCTGCGGGCACGATTAGATGAGCTGCCTGAAAATATAATGAAAAAACTGTGTCAGCCGTTTTATCATTCCCTATTCCTTATTCCTTATTACTTTGAAGATGTCAAGATGGATTTATGATTCAATTGCTCACCAACGCCCCCCAATACTGGAACGACATCGCCGAAGTGATCCGGTTGTTTTTCCCTATGGCGGAGATTGCGCTGGACGGCCCTGCGGATATTTGTCTGACTGTGAATCTTACCCCCACAGAAGGTGTCGGCTTTTTTAATGATCACAACGGCGGGAGCAAGCCCCCGCCCTACAGTTCTATTCCCATAGTGCCCACGCCTGACGACCCCCTGGAACAAAAGCGGCGCGAGAAATACGCGCTCAAGCGCTGCGCCTATGCGCTGCTGCAAGCCGCTTATCCGCAAGTCCACCCTTGGGGCTCGCTGACCGGCATTCGCCCCACCAAGCTGCTGCGCGAGCTGACCGGACGGCACGGCCACGCAGAGGCGCTGCGAAAGTTTGCCGAAGAGTTTTCGGTTACGCCCGAAAAAATCGCGCTGGCCGACGAGATCAACGCGGTACAGGGGCCGACGCTGGCCTCCGTCGCGGCGCGGGACGTGGATGTTTATGTGGGCATTCCCTATTGCAAGTCGCGCTGTCTGTATTGCTCCTTCGGGTCCGAGGTCGCGGGCAAGGGTGAGGTGCTGGCCGATTATTTGAATATCCTATTGGCCGATATCGCGGCGGGCGGGGCCCTGGTAAGCGAAGGCGGCTTGCGCCCGCGCGCGCTTTATGTGGGCGGCGGCACGCCCACCGTATTGTCCGCGGCGCAGCTTGAAGAGTTGCTGGGCGCGATTTTCGAGGCGTACGGCACAAGCTTTCTCGAGATCACGGTCGAGGCCGGCCGGCCGGACACGATCACGCCCGAAAAGCTGGCCGTGCTGCGCGCGTTTGGCGTGAAGCGAATCTCGGTCAATCCGCAGACCATGAACGACGAGACCTTGCGGAATATTGGCCGCGCGCACAGTGCGGCGCAGACCGAAGAGGCTATGTTTATGGTGCGGGAGGCGGGCTTTCCCGTTGTGAATATGGATTTGATCGCGGGCCTACCGGGCGAAAACCTGTCGGACATGGAGGCCACGTTGGCGCGCGTTCGCGCCATGGCGCCCGAAAACCTCACCGCGCATACGCTGGCCATCAAGCGCAGCAGCAGATTGCATGAGCGGCTGGCGCAACACCCGCTGCCCGAGTCGAAAGCGGTCGCGCTTATGCTGGCCTTATGCGAGGAGACGGCAAGGGGGCTGGGTATGTCGCCCTATTATCTCTACCGCCAGAAGTATATGGCGGGCAATCTGGAGAATGTGGGTTACGCCAAAGCGGGCGCGCTTTGCCGCTATAACATTGACATGATGGAGGAAAGCTGCTCGATTCTGGCGCACGGCGCGGGCGCGATGACAAAGCGCGTGTTCGCGGGCGAGAACCGCGTGGAGCGGCTGCCGAATCCGAAGGACGTGGGGACGTACGCGGGTAAGCTGCCTGAATTGCTTAAGAGGAAACAGAATCTTTTTCTAATGTACAATGTACAAACTACAAACTACAATGAATGAAAAAAAGCCTTACGGCTTTTTCTTTGAACAATGGGTTCAAGTGTCCATAAAATGTGCCGCCGAAAGCGGCACTCCTTCATTGTAGTTTGTAGTTTGTAGTTTGTACATTATTTCAGCACATATTTCTCACTGATACAACCCCAAAATCTCCGCGTGGACCTTATCGCAGCCAGGCAAAATCCGCGCCAGGCGGGCCGCGCACTCTTCGGAGAAGGCCGCGTGTTGGGCCGGATCCTTTAGGACCTTGAGATTGATGCGAACGTTCAACTCGGCCATTTGCGCCGCAGCTTTGATTTGCAGCGCCGCCGCGCCGATGTCGCTTGCGCAGGTGGGATTGGACTTGCCGGCTAGGCCCTCGACCACGGTCAATGCGGCCTCGCAGTCGGCCAGCAGCGCCAGCGGGACCTCCGTGGCGATCTTCGTCGCGTTTTGCAGCGCGGCTGTGCGCGCCGCCTTTTCCTCATCGGTGGCCTTGGGCAGGGAGAGCGCGTCCATAAAGGCGTCAAAAGCCGCCGCGTCCGCGTCCATGCCGTCAAGCATACGTTGCATGATCGGCGCCGCCTTGTCTACCGCCGCCTGCGCGCCTTCGGCCCAGTCCGCGTACTTGGCCCGACCCAGGGTCAGGTTCGCGCACATCGAGCCCAAGGCTATGCCCTGCGCGCCCGCCAATGCCGCCGCCGCGCCACCGCCCGGGGTGGAATCGCCGCCGGCTAATTTGTCACAAAAAGTCGCTACCGTTTCGTTTGCAAATGATTCTTTCATGTTCCTAATTATTCTCCTGTTCTATTTAATCCCAGTCATTCTATTCCGGTTCCAATGTTGGGGTTGGTGTCGGCGTCGGGGTTGGCGTCGGGGTTGGTGTCGGCGTCGGCGTCGGGGTTGCTTTCGCGCCCAGGCGCGGTTCCAGCTCGACCAGCACCCGCAGAATCAGCGCCGCGTCCGCAGCCGTGATCTTGCCGTCCTCGTTCGTGTCCGCCGCGATTTTCTGCTTTTCGTTTAAGAGCACCAGCTCGACCAGGGACCGCAGAATCATCGCCGCGTCCGCCGCGTTGACCCGGCCGTTGCCGTCCACATCGCCCAGCATTTTGGGTTCGATGTTCGGGTTTACGGTGGGCGGCGGCCTGGGCGTCGGGGTCGGCGTGGGCACCGGCGAGGGCGTGGGCGTGGGCGAGGGTGTAGGCGTGGGCGGCGGCGAGAAGAGCAGGGAGACCTCCGCCAGCTTGACGAGACAGGCGGGCAGGCCGATCCTGTTGTACTCGCCGGTGATCGCGCTCGCCGAGGGCAAAACAAAGTAGGCGTCGCCCGTCTCGATCGTGATCGTCGGAATACCCTGCTCAAAGGCGCAGTCCGTCAATGTGCCCTCCGAGCCCGGCTCGACGTAAAGTTCCAGCTCGATCCGATGAAAATGCACCCGACTCAAGGCCACGGAGGCGATCTGCGCCATCCTCAGCGATTCGGCGTTGAGCGCGGCCACCGTGCGTCCGTTGGCGATGTCCGCGTCCTCCAAGCCCCCTTTTTGCGCGTAGAGGAATCGGCCGCGCGAGTGAATGTCCACGCAGGCGGCGAAGTGCCGGCTCTTGATCAGCGCGGCCAGGGCGCGGGTCTCGGGTTCGGATTCGGCATAGGGGCCGAGTTCGGGGTCTGTTTTGCCCGGCGCGGGGCCGTAATATTTTGTATTGAAGTTGCGGTTGATATCCACATTGTTCGCGTTGGTTTTTTTACTGTTGTTGCGGTTGGCCTGGCAGAAGTGATAGCCGTCCGGATTGACCAGCGGCACCAGCACAAAGGTGACTTTAGAAAGCAGCTCGCGCAGTGAAACGCCGCCGACGCGGCCGTTCGTTTGGTAAGCGTAGAGCCATTCGAACAGAGACTGCATGAGCATGGGCGTGTTGCCCGACTCGCGCGCGTGCGTGCCCGCCGTGACCAGAATATTGACCGGACCCTTGCCCAGATAGATGGCATGGATCGCGCGGCCCTGCACGCTGTAGCCGATGATCTCGCTGCGCACAATGTCGCCGTACTGGGGCAAGACGGTCCCGATATCCTTCACAAGGGCGTCGTAGGAATAGACTTGGCCCAGCACGCGATAGACCGCGTTCGGCGGCTCGGCCTGTGTCGGCGCGGGAAAAACAGCCGCCAGCAGAATCACCGCCAGCGCAAACGCCAATATTCCCCTTTGATTTCTTCTTGTTCGCATACCCCAACCTACCCCAATTATTGCTTATAGCCTAGCACAGATTGGGGCTGGTGTCAATTTTGTGACAGAGGGGACAGTTCGTATTGACACTCTGACACCCGTGTCAACAGAAGCCGTCCCCCTGTCACTTTTTGAAAACCCCCGTCGCTCGTGTAGGGGCGATTATCAATCGTCCGCCTTTTCGCGTCCATTGCCACCCCACCCAGACCTAGGCCGAACGCTAGGTGCTGGGCGGGGCCCCGGTTCGCGTCATTCGCGGTTAGAAAAAAACCCCGCGTGAGCGACAGGCCTCATTTTCGCGCATTTCGCGGTAAAATATAAAACATAAATTTCAATAAAAAACCGGCACTTTCTTCTATATTATTATTTACATTTCTCAAAACATGTGCTACAATGATATTGGGCAATTATGGGGGATTTTTCGTTTGAAAATCGAATGGCTCAAACTGTACCAATACCGCAACTATGAGGCGCTGACCCTAAAACCCGGGGCCGGTATCTGCGTGTTTGTCGGCCAGAACGCGGCGGGCAAAACCAATATTCTGGAATCGGTTTTCCTCTGCGCCCTGGGCCGCAGCCACCGCACCGGACACGACAGCGAGCTGATCGCCGAAGGCCAAGGCGAGGGCATGGTCTCCCTGCGGGTGAAGACCCGGGCAGGCTCGCGGACGATCCGCTGCCAGCTTTCGGCAAAGGAGCGCAAGCGCGTGACGCTCGACAACACGCCATTGGCCCGATCCGGCGAGCTGATGGGCTGCCTGAACGTGGTGATGTTCAGCCCCGAGGACCTGGAGCTGGTCAAGGGCGGGCCGGGCGCGCGCAGACGGTTTTTGGACATGGAGCTCTCCCAGCTCTACCCCGCCTACTACTTCACCTTGCAGCGGTACAACGGCGTGCTCAAACAGCGCAATATGCTGCTGAAGAACCCGCATTGCGGTGACGACCCCACGCTGGAGCTTTGGGAGAGCCAGCTGGCGCGGCTGGGCGCGGACATCACGCGGCGGCGCGCGGTCTTTGTGCGGGAGCTGGCCGCGTTGGCGCAGGCCCTGCACGGGCAGATGACAGACGGGGCGGAGTCGCTCGAGATTCTTTACCAGCCCAATCTGCCGCCCACGGCGGACGAGGAACTGGCCGAGGCCATGTGCGCGGAGCTGGTCGCTAATCGGGAGCGGGACATGACGCGCGGCAGTACCTCGGTCGGGCCGCACCGGGACGATCTGGCCTTTTTCATCAATGGCACGGACGCGCGGGTCTACGGCTCGCAGGGGCAGCAGCGCACGGCCGCGCTGGCGGCCAAGCTGTCCGAGATCGCCTTGGTAGAAAGCGTGCGCGGCGAAAAGCCCGTGCTGCTATTGGACGACGTCTTCTCCGAGCTGGACACGGGCCGGCAGTCGGCCCTGCTCTCCGCCGTCTCCGGCTGCCAGACCTTCATCACCTGCACCCACCTTGGGGAGCTGGCGTTTTTGGGGGCGAAGAGGATGAAAGTTTTTAACGTAGGAAACGGAAAGGTAATGTGAAACTACAAACTACAATGTACAAACTACAATGAAGGAAAAAACTGCTCCGCAGTTTTCTTGAATGATATTTTGTATTAAAGCAAAGAAACCCCCATTATTCAGAAAAAACAGCCGTGCTGTTTTATCGTTAATTGTAGTTTGTAGTTTGTACATTGTAGTTTAAGATAAAAAACAAAGGAAACAACAACGCATGGAAGAACTAAACCACGACATAAACGCGTACGACGCATCTCAAATCCAGGTCCTCGAGGGCCTGGAGGCCGTTCGCCGCAGGCCGGGTATGTACATCGGCTCGACGGACACGCGCGGCCTGCACCACCTGATCGCCGAGCTGGTCGACAACAGCATTGACGAGTCGCTGGCGGGTTATTGAGACCACATCGAGGTCACGATCCACGGTGATAACCGCCTGACCGTGCGCGACAACGGGCGCGGCATTCCCGTCGACATCCACGAGGGCACGGGCAAGAGCGCGTTGGAGGTCTCTTTGACCATTCTGCACGCGGGCGGCAAGTTCGGCGGCGGGGGCTACAAGGTCTCGGGCGGCCTGCACGGCGTGGGATTAAGCTGCGTGAACGCGTTGTCGGAGCGGCTGCACGTCGAGGTGCGGCGCGACAGCTGCGTCTGGGCGCAGGAATATGTGCGCGGCATTCCCGAGGGCGACGTGCAAAAGATCGGGGGTTGCGATCCCGGTGACACGGGCACGAGCGTCACCTTCCTGCCCGACGCGGATATCTTTGACGACATCACCTTCCACTTCGACACGATGAACGCGCGCTTTCGTGAGCAGGCCTATCTCAACGGCGGCATTCGCATTACGGCGACGGACGAGCGCGAGACGCCTCATCGGGTCAAGAGCCATTGTTTCGAGGGCGGGATCCGCTCCTTTGTGCAGCGCCTCAACCGCAACAAGGGCGTGCTGCACCCCGAGCCCATTTTCTTCAGCGCGCGGCGCGAGGAGGACGGCACGGAGACGGCCGGCGTGGAAATCGCCATGCAGTACAACGACAGCTACAACGAGATGGTGTTGACCTACGCGAACAACATCAACACGACCGAGGGCGGCGCGCACCTGGTCGGTTTTCGCACGGCGCTGACCCGCGTGGTGAACGACTACGCGAAGAAAAACAATTTCCTCAAAGACAAAGACAGCGCGCTCTCGGGCGAGGACATCCGCGAGGGCCTGACCGCGATCATCTCCGTCAAGCTCATGGAGCCCCAGTTCGAGGGCCAGACCAAGAGCAAGCTGGGCAACGCGGACGTTCGCCCGCTGGTGGACGGCGCGGTGGCGCAGGGCCTGACAAGGTTTTTGGAAGAGAACCCTGCCCACGCCAAGATGATCATCGAAAAATGTGTGACCGCCTCTCGCGCGCGGGACGCGGCGCGCAAGGCGCGGGAGCTGACACGGCGCAAGTCCGCGCTGGATTCCTCCGCGCTGCCGGGCAAGCTGGCCGACTGTCAGGAGCGCGACCCCGCGCTCTGCGAGCTGTTTTTGGTCGAGGGCGACAGCGCGGGCGGCAGCGCGAAACTGGGCCGCAACCGCGTGAACCAGGCGATCCTGCCCCTGCGCGGCAAGATCCTGAACGTGGAGAAGACGCGCTTGGACAAGATCTACGCGAACAACGAGATCCGCACCATGATCACCGCCTTCGGCGCGGGCGCGGGCGACGACTTTGACGAGACCAAGCTGCGCTATCACAAGATCATCTGTATGACGGACGCGGACGTGGACGGCAGCCATATCCGTACGCTGATGCTGACCTTCTTCTATCGGCACATGAAACCGCTGATCGACAAGGGTTATGTCTACATCGCGCAGCCGCCGCTGTATCAGGTCAAGCGCGGCAAGTACGAGAAGTATTGCTACTCCGACGAGGAGCTGGAGCAGACCTTAAACGAAATCGGCCGCGAGCCCAAGCCGACGATCCAGCGCTACAAGGGCCTGGGCGAGATGAACGCGGAACAGCTCTGGGACACGACCATGGACCCCGAGACGCGTATCCTGCTGCGCGTGACCGTCGAGGACGCGGTCGCCGCCGACACGCTCTTTACCCTGCTGATGGGCGATAAGGTCGAACCCCGACGTGAGTTTATCGAGCAGAACAGCGGACTGGTCAAGAACCTGGATGTGTAGAGCGAGTGGTCAGTATTCAGTGGTCAGTGATCAGAACGCTCACGCGGGTTTCTTGTAATACACTGCTCACTGCCCACTGCTCACTTGAAGAAAACGGAGAAAACTATGAGTAACGGAAAAATCATCCCAATCGGCATTGATGAAAACGCG
Source organism: Clostridiales bacterium (assembly GCA_009783775.1). Lineage (GTDB taxonomy): Bacteria > Bacillota > Clostridia > Christensenellales > CAG-138 > WRCT01. The sequence goes on from WRCT01000006.1 coordinate 8,539, forward strand.
CTCTTTGCGCGCATTTCCGCGATCATTGACAATAGAAAACTTCGCGCGCAGGCGCAGGCAAACCAAGAGGCCGTGCTGATGTTTTGGGAAATCGGGCATTATATCGGTTCCGTTTTGCTCGGCGGCGAACGCGCGGCTTACGGCAAACAAATTGTTGTGACACTGGCACAACAATTGCAAGAAAAATATGGAAACAGTTTCGACTATTCCAATCTTCGCCGTATGATCCGATTTGCTGCGCGCGTATCCGACACCCAAATTGTGGCGACACTGTCGCCACAATTGAGCTGGTCACATTTCGTTACATTATTGCCGATAAAAAATGAACGCGCCTTTTTGTATTATGCCAATGACGCAGCCGCAAGACATCTTGGCGTGCGCGAGCTGCGCCGCCAAATCTCCCGCAAAGCCTTTGAGCGACACGAGATCGCGAACGCGCAGCTGACAGCGGAATCGGCCGTGCCGATCAATATGTTCAAAGACCCGTATTTGCTTGATGTGCTCGGCCTGCGCGACAATTATCTGGAAGGCGATTTGGAAAAAGCGATCCTCGCCGACATAGAGGCCTTTATCTTGGAGTTCGGCCACGGTTTCACCTTTGCCGATCGCCAAAAACGCATGACGATGGACGGCGAGGATTACGCGCTTGACCTCCTTTTTTACCACCGCGTCTTAAAACGTCTTGTGGCGGTTGAGCTAAAGCTGGGCAAGTTCAAGCCCGCCTATATGGGACAAATGCGATTTTACTTAAAATGGCTCAACCGCTATGAGCGGCAGGAGGGGGAGAATCCGCCCATCGGTTTGATCCTCTGCACCGAGGCAAGCCGCGACCAGATAGAGCTGATGGAGCTGGACAGGGAAGGCATCGCCGTCGCCGAGTATTGGACATTGCTACCGTCGAAAACGGCTTTTGAGCAGAGGATAAGTGAGATTTGCGCTGAGGCCCGGGAGCGTTTGGAACGGCGCAAGGCCCTTCCCGCCGGCGGACAGCGACAGATAGATTACTTTTTGGAAGAATCAAATGATGATGAGGAAATAATATGAGCGGAAAAATCATCCCAATCAACCTGGAACACGAGGTGCAGAGCAGCTTCATCTCCTACGCGATGGCGGTTATCGTCAGTCGGGCGCTGCCCGATGTGCGCGACGGCCTAAAGCCCGTGCACCGACGCATTTTGTACGCGATGGACGAGCTGGGCCTGCAGCCCGAAAAGCCGTTTCGCAAGAGCGCGCGTATCGTGGGCGACGTGTTGGGTAAATACCACCCCCACGGCGACTCCGCGGTCTATGACGCGATGGTGCGCTTGGCGCAGCCCTTCTCCACGCGCTATATGCTGGTGAACGGCCACGGCAACTTCGGATCCGTCGACGGCGACAGCGCCGCCGCCATGCGTTACACCGAGGCACGCCTGTCCAAAATGGCCTCCGAGATGATGGCCGACATTGAAAAGGACACGGTCGATTTCGGGCCCAACTTTGACGAGACCCTGCAACAGCCGCTGGTCCTGCCCTCGCGCTTTCCCAACCTGCTGGTCAACGGCTCCGGCGGCATTGCGGTCGGCATGGCGACGAATATCCCGCCGCACAACCTGGGCGAGACGATCGACGCGCTGGTCGCTTTGATCGACAATCCCGAGATTTCCGTCGACGAGCTCATGCAGGTCCTGCCCGGGCCGGACTTCCCCACGGGCGGCATTATTTTAGGCCGCATGGGCATTGCCTCCGCCTACCGCACCGGCCGCGGAAAAGTCGTGGTGCGCGCCAAGACGGAGATCGAGCAATACACCGCCAACCGCAGCCGGATCATCGTGACCGAGATCCCTTATCAGGTGAACAAGGCGCGCTTGGTCGAGCGTATCTCCGAGCTCGTGCACGAGAAAAAGATCGAAGGCATCTCTGACCTGCGCGAGACCGACCGCACCGGCACGCGCATTGTGATCGAGCTCAAGAAGGACGTCAACGCGAACGTGGTGCTCAACAACCTCTACCGCCACACGGCCATGCAGGACACCTTCGGCGTGATCATGCTCGCGCTGGTGAACGGCGAGCCCAAGGTCTTAAACATCAAAGAGGTGCTCTGTCACTACCTGAACCACCAGAAGGAAGTCGTCACGCGGCGCACACGCTACGATCTCAACCGCGCCGAGGAACGTCTGCACATACTCGAGGGGCTGATCATCGCGCTGGACAATATCGACGAGATCGTCGAGCTGGTCAAAAAATCCCCCGACCCGCAGCAGGCCAGAGCCGCCCTGTGCGAACGGTTCGCGCTCTCCGAGCGGCAGGCCCAGGCGATTTTGGATATGCGCCTGCAGCGGCTGACCGGCCTCGAACGCGACAAGATTTTGGAGGAGGACCGCCAACTGCGCGAGAAGGTGATTTACCTGCGCGGCATTCTGTCCGACGAGTTTCTGCTGCTTTCGATCATCAAGGACGAGGCGCTGGCGATCCGCGAAAAGCACGCCGACCCGCGCCGCACCGAGATCACGCAGATGATCGGCGACATTGATCTGGATGATGTGATCCAGGAGGAGGAAATGGCCGTTACGATGACGCATTTCGGCTATATCAAGCGTCTCGCGCCGGACACCTACCGCGCGCAGAACCGGGGCGGCAAGGGCGTCAAGGGCCAGGCGACGCGTGAGGAGGACTTTTTAGAAAGGCTCTTTGTCACCAGCACGCACAACAATATCATGTTCTTTACGAACTTCGGCCGCGCGTTCAAGCTCAAGTGCTACGCCATTCCCGAGGCAGGCAGAACCGCGCGGGGCATTCCCGTGGTGAACCTGCTGCAGCTGCAAACGGGCGAGAAGGTCACGGCCCTCTTCCCCGTGGCGCGCGATGTCGAGGAAAGCGGCTATCTTGTGACGGCGACGCGCCTGGGCATGATCAAAAAGACGCGGCTCTCCGCCTGCGCCAATATCCGCAAGGGCGGGCTGATCATTCAAACGCTGCTCGAGGGCGACGAGCTCATGCGCGTGGAGCTGAGCGCGGGCGAGGACGAATTCCTGATCGCGTCCCAAAAGGGCAAGTGCATTCGCTTTGCCGAGACCGACGTGCGCGCCACGGGCCGGGGCGGCCAGGGCGTGCGGTCGATCCGCCTGGGCACGGACGATGTGGTCGTGGATATGGTCAAGGTCATGCAAGGGCACAATGTGCTGACCGTGACGGAAAAGGGTCTGGGAAAGCGCACGCCGGAGGACCAATACAGTCTCCAGGGTCGGGGCGGCAAGGGCCTGCTGGCCATGAAACTGACCGAGCGCACGGGCGACTTGGCCTGCCAGCGTATGTCCGACGAGGGCGAAGACCTTATGCTCATCCGCGACGACGGCATGATCATGCGTATGCCGATGGAGCAGATCCCCGTCCTCAATCGAACCACGCAGGGCGTCAAGCTCATGAGCGTGACCGAGGGCACGCGCATTGCGAGCGTGGCGATCGTGCCGCACCAGGAGCCGGAGGAGGAAGGGGAAACCATAGAAACACCGGCTGAGCAATAGCGGCAAGGAGAGAACGCATGGAAGTGTTGATTTGCCAGGCCACAAAGCGAAATTGGGACAGGCTTCGTATATCTAATGTTGATACACGGCTGACAACACGTGCCAACAAAACAAATTCAAGCAAGAGAGTTCTTCCCCTTTCTTATTTTTCCGATACCCGCAATGCGCCTTCGATTGAACAGCTTGTTGATAAGGCGCTTGCTTGCGATTGCCGCATTTGGGACGCGATGTATTCCTTTGTCTTACAATGCTTTCATGCGCATGAAATAGCGACTGAGCCAGGGCAAATGCGTGCAAATGTTCAAGTGTTTTTATCGGAGTATTCTCATTGCACCCCTGTTGACGAATTGTTGTCGGTGGATCTGCCGCAGAACGAAGATGATCTGCTGGGGCTAATCTATCAGTCTCTTTATGTTGAGGGAGACAGGAACAAACAAGGGCTCTATTACACGCCAGCCGTTGTAGCGCGTCAATTGAATGAAGAGCTGGATTTTGAGGAAGGGCAGCTTTTCCTGGATCCTTGTTGCGGCAGCGGCAGTTTTTTGTTGAATGCTCCTGTGGCGCACCCGTTGCAGCTTTATGGCATAGACTGCGATCCGATTGCCGTCATGCTTTGCAAAGCAAACCTTATCATTCGGTTTAAGGAATATGACTTTGAACCGCAAGTTTATTGTTTTGATTTTTTAGCAGAACCCAGTCTGCTTGATTTGCCGGAGATTGCCAAAATAAAAAGCAAGAAGTTTGATTGCATTTCAACGAACCCGCCTTGGGGCGCGTTGGCAAGGAATGCTTTTTCAAAACAAGGCGGCGGAGAGGCATTCGCTTGCTTTTTGGACAAGGCGCTGGATTCCCTTGCCGACAATGGCGTTCTTAACTTTCTATTGCCCGAATCCTTCTTGAACGTAAAAGCACATGGGCAACTGCGTTTACGCCTGCTCCAGAGGTATTCCATTGAGAAAATTCGTCTGTTTCCCAGTTTGTTTACAGGCGTTACTACGAAGGCGGTAGCGCTTACGGTGGCAAAAAGAAAAGCAGACCTTCTTATTCCCTTTGTCAGCGGCGACGGGACATATATGGTAGAGGCCCTTTCTTTTCAGCAAACTGTCAACTGTATCTTTTTACGGACGGCGTCAAAAGACAAAGAGATTTTGGACACTTTGTACGAAAAAGGGCAGTTTGATTTGTCACAAAGCACATGGGCGCTTGGAATCGTTACAGGAAATAACGCGGAGAAACTACTCAATGTACCGTCGGAGAACAGCGAACCGATTTATACAGGGAAAGAAATCCGCGCCTACCAACTATTGCCCCCGAAAAAACATATCGTATACGATCGGTCCCATTTTCAACAGGTCGCCAAAGACGAGATTTACAGGGCCAAAGAAAAACTGGTATATAAGTTTATCTCGAACAATCTTGTTTTCGCGTATGATAACAGCGGGAGTTTATTTCTCAACAGCGCCAATATCTTGATTCCGGCCGTTCCTACCATCAGTATTCAATCCATGTTAATTTTTCTAAATTCCGAGTTGTTCCGATTCGCTTACGCAAAACAGTTTGGAGAAATAAAAGTTCTCAAAGGCAACCTTTGCGCGCTGCCGTTTCCGGCATTGACATTGCAGGAAGACGAAGAATTAAAAGCGTTGGCAGAGAAGGTCCTGGAAGGTGATAAGTCTGCAATCGAAACGGCGCAGAAAACAATTTACGGGTTATATAAACTATCAGATTCGCAAATTCAACACATACGGGAGGGTCAATATCATGGATCTCTTACTTGAAGAACTACAGCAGTATATCGAAAAGCTTAATCAAAAAGCGCCGGGGCAATATCATTTGTCAGATGACTTTCTCGAGAGACTCCATTCGGTATTTCCCTTTAATCGTTTTGAGTATGTCATCAGCCATTTGATCGCCAACCATATTATCAGCTTGGAACAGTATCTGGAAATACGGAACGCTTATCTGCAACGGAACAAGTACTTGTACCTATTTGAAATCACTGCGCCGAGGACGTTCGGTGAAACCTGGGCACAAAGGCATCTGAATGAACTGGTTCCCGAATTGCGGTATCCCTCAAAGGAAATGGACCCCGCATACTCCGGTCAATATGATTTTTGGCATGACGATATACGCATTGAAGTGAAAGCGTCCAGGGCGGTTAAGCGGCAGGGAGGGGATTCGCTTATCACGAAAGCGTTGTCAACGGATTCATCGGAAGGGTTCGATATGAACTTTCAACAGCTAAAGCCCGGGTGCTGCGATGTCTTTGTCTGGATTGCGGTGTGGCGGGATGCCATACGCTACTGGGTTCTTTCGAGTAAAGAAGTGGAAACGAGCAGATACTACTCATCGGGACAGCACAGGGGGAATGTCGGAGAAGGGCAGCTATGGATAACGGATAGAAATATCGGCGAGTTTGCGGATTATCTTACCGGTCCCCGAGAGATATTGGAGAAGATCATAGAGAAAGGGCAGAAGTAGATTCCCCATGTTGGAAATACAAAATACAGTCACTTCTCTCGCCCGCGCCATGTTGGGCGCGGGCTTTGCCCTGTATCGGGTGGGCGGGTGCGTGCGGGACAAACTGTTGGGCCTGCCCGTCTATGACACCGACGTGGCCAGCGCCATGCGGCCGGAACAGCTGTTGGCTCTTTGCGCGGAGCTTGGGATAAAAGCCGCGCTCGTTAACGAGCGGCTGGGCACAGCTGGAATCTGGAATCTGGAATCTGGAATCTGTGTGGAACACACCACCTTCCGCACCGAAAGCTATGGAGAAGGCGGGGCGCATAAGCCGGTTGAGGTGGCGTTTACCGAAAGCCTGGCGCAAGACGCTTTCCGGCGGGATTTTTCGGTCAATGCCTTGTATGAAGATGTGCTGACGGGTGAGATCACCGACCCCACGGGCGGGCTGCCGGACCTTGAGAAAAGGCAGCTGCGCACGACCACAGAGGATCCGGCGGTGATTCTGCGCGACGACGGGCTGCGCATTTTGCGGTTGGTGCGGTTCTGCGCGCAGCTGGATTTTACCCCCGAGGCAAAGACTTGGCAAGCGGCAAAGGAACACGTTTCCCTGCTTTCCGATATCGCATGGGAGCGCAAGCGGCAGGAGCTGTCGCGTATTCTGGTCGGGCCGCGTGTGCTGACCGCGCTGCAATTGCTGCGCGATGTGGGCGCGCTGCCTTATGTACTGCCCGAGCTGGTCCCCGCGCAAGGCTTCCCCCAAAAACCCGAGTACCACAAGTATGATGTGCTGGAACACAGTTTCCATGTCTGCGCCGCGATCGCGCCCGAACTGCCGCTGCGGCTCATGGCCCTGCTGCACGATGTGGGCAAGCCGGCCAGCTTTGAAACGCGCGGCAATATGTACGACCACCCCCAGCTCGGCGAGGACCTCTGCCGCGCCGCGCTGACGCGCCTGACCTATGGCAATGACCTGGTCGACCGCATATGCCGGGCCGTGGCGATTCATATGTATGACCTGAGCGGCCAGGCCAAGGAAAGCACGCTGCGCAAGCGGTTCGCGCGCTGGGGCAGGCAGGCCACCCAAGACTTTATCGCCCTGCGTCAGGCCGACGTGCGCGGCAGCGGCTTTGACACGACCTTCACCGCCACCCGCTGGCAAAAGCTCCTGGACACCATGGAGGCCGAGCGCGTGCCCTTTTCGGAAAACGAGCTGGCCCTCTCCGGCCGCGATATTATGGACGCCTTGCACCTCCCCCCCGGGCCGAAGGTCGGAAAAATCAAGGAGCAGCTTTTCCTGCATTGCGCGGTCAAGCCGCGTGATAATACAAGGGAGCGGTTGCTCCAAGTAATAAGTAAAAAGGAATAAGGAATAGTGAATGAAAAAACTGTCTTACGGCAGTATGAGATAAGGAAGCATCATCAAAAATCTAAATGCAGTCAGAACACGGTGTTTGTAGCAAATACAAAACTGATTGGAGAAAACATGATGAAGTCCTTATTTGAACAAAATGGCGGAACGTATCGACGTGAAGGCGATTATCTCGTCCCAAACCTGACCGTGCCGGAAGGGTCCGAATACCATATCGGGATTTGGGGGCAGCGGCGGCTGAATTATCTGAAAAAGCACAGGCGGATTCTATATACTAATCTGCTGACTTCCGGCAAACTGCATGAACATCTGCGCGAGATTGATGAAACGGCCTATGAGCGGCGGGAACTGATTATCAAACAGATGATGAAGGCGCAGGGTATAACCGAACAACTCAAGGCTGAAAATCAAATGCTTTGGGTTGGCTGGGTCAACAATATTTGTGCCTGCGCGGATGAGATAATCCGAAACGAACTAATCTACAATTAGGGTGTGCAATGGGCGGAGAGTCAAAAGGGTTCTCCGCCCTTGCATATTTTTATCTAGCGCACCAATCAAGCCCTATCTGCACTATTCCTTTGGGTCTTAATATAAGCCAACCCCTCTCGCAAATACTCATACTTCCATTTATCATAAAATGCAATTTTTGTGAAAGTCGGTTTCATTACCATCCAAAGTCCAAAAAGTACAATTAGCATGGTAATAAATCTGATAACAGTTGAAACAGCTTGATTGGCATCAAAAGTATTAATAGCGAGGCCAATGATAAGAGTTATAAGCGGATAGATAGCTGTAATGAAGAAGTTTCTTATCGATGTCATTAAATTTGCGCCTGCGTTTTTCTTCAATTTTTGCTCACAACACTCTATAAGCCAGTCAATGCCCTCATCCGAAAACAGATTGTAGTCTTTGTCCTTTAAAAGCTCTAACAGGGGTTCAATTTTACTGTCTTTATATTCCCGCAGTAGCTCAGTTCTCCGTTTTTTGTCTTGGCTCCTTCCATATAACAGTATAATTATCAGACATGAAATTATTGCAAAAAAGGGAATTGAAACAATCCACATTTGACACCTAAGAAAGCTAAACAATAAGAACAATGCCAAAAAGATAGCGGGAGCTCCAAGCATTACTTTTTCGGATCGTTTAAGGCTTTTGAAATCCCCTCTGAAAGCTTTTTCTTTGTACGCGTTAAAAAAGTTGTAGAACATGCAGACACCTCTCTCACAATTTATTTGTTTGCTATATGATGCGGACTTTAACTTGCCATATAAAAACCGCTGACATCTCCTTCAGCGGTTTGTGGCTACTTTTGGTTGATAGCGTTTATGAATTCTCTTAGTATCCCGACGGCTGAATCTATGTGTTTCGACTCCAGCTGGCTGAGAAGTTCCACGATTGCAGAAACACCATTTGATGCGTCCGTTCCTGAAATGATATAGTTTGGTGAAATATTTGCTCCGGTGCAGATTTTGTAGAGGGTTTCAGCGGATAGCCCCTTCTTGCCGCGTTCAATATCTGCAAGGAAACTGCTTGAAATCCCGCACTGTTCGCTGAATTTCTCACGGGACAGGGAAAGCAACTCTCTTGTCTGCCGGATTCTCGCTCCGACAAGTATGTTAAATTCTTGATTCAACTGTATCACCTCGATAATTCTATTGTAGTGGTTCTCGAAATGATTTTACATAATCGTTAGGATGTCTTGTGATATTCAATAGCTGTTGTTTTTGCACAAAATCCGTTGACACCTTGGCTAAAAAGGAATATGATTAAATCCTTGAAAAGTTAGCTATATAAGGGTAATTCAAATTCGGGGAGGAAATCTGACATGAAAAAGATTCTATCAATAGTGCTGTCGTTGGTGTTTTGTTTGACATTGATGCCGTTAGGTGAAATAAAGATGGCGAAAGCAGCGTTCACCACAACGCCGATGATTGCGGCAGGGGGCAATCACACTATCGTCCTTAAATCGGATGGAACCGTTTGGGCGTGGGGAAATAATGAATTTGGACAACTCGGCGACGGAACAACGACTGTTCAATACACCCCTGTACAAGTGCAGAACCTTAACAGGGTAATAGCAATTGCAGCAGGAGAGTTTCACACTGTCGCTCTCAAATCAGATGGAACCGTTTGGGCGTGGGGAAATAATGATAAAGGACAACTCGGCGACGGAACAACAATCAGCCGCTATTCGCCCGTACAAGTGAAGAATCTCGCCGGAATCACCGCAATTGCGGTGGGTGGATCTTATATCTGGGAGACAATCTCCGGTGAAATGCTTTTGCAACAGGCGGGTATTTCCGTGGCGCTCAAATCGGATGGTACCGTTTGGGCTTGGGGAGACAATTATTATGGGCAACTCGGCGACGGAACAACGACTGATCGTGCTACGCCTGTACAAGTGGAGAATCTAAGTGGCGTAACAGCAATTGCTGCTGGCAACAGTCATGCCATCGCGCTCAAATCTGATGGCACAGTTTGGACATGGGGATGGAAATATTACGGGCAACTCGGCGATGGAATAGGAGGAGGAGAGTGGGATGATTATTCAAATACACCTGTGCAAGTGCAGAATCCCAGCGACGTAACAGCAATTGCAACAGGCGGAGATCATGCCATCGCGCTCAAATCTGACGGCACGGTTTGGACATGGGGTTCTAATTTTTGGGGGCAGATTGGTGATGGAACAACGACTTCTCGATACACCCCCGTACTCGTAATGAGTCTAAGTGACGTAACAGCAATCACAGCGGGCGGCAATCGTTCTATCGCCTTAAAACCCGACGGTACTGTTTGGGCATGGGGGCTGACTTATCGATACCAGCTTTCCGTTGGGACATCTTTTGACCCCACACCAAAGGATGTTGTCTATGGCATGACAGCGGTTGCAGCAGGCGGCTCTCACACCGTTACTCTCAAATCGGATGGGTCGGTTTGGGCATGGGGAGCCAATAATTCCGGGCAGCTCGGTGATGGGACAACGACTAGTCGATATTTGTCGTATTCTAATACAGGTATCCCATGGTACCAATTGCCTATTCAAGTCCTTGGTGAAACCGGCGTGGGATATTTTAATGTGTATGAAAGCAGTAGCGGCGAGCATCATTCCGTTTCCATATCCACAATGCTTAACGGTTCAGTAGCATCGAATTGCAGCTCTGCGCGCGCAGGCAGCATGGTTAGTTTAACAATCACTCCCTCTGAGGGGTATAAGTTGAAGGAAGGAGCGTTAAAGTATAATGACAGTTTGGTCAAAGGCACAGCTTTCGTAATGCCTGATTGTGATGTAGTGGTAACAGCGGAATTTGAGCCTGTATCTTCTGACGCGGAGCCGGAACCTATTGTATTTGGGAAGAAAGTCGATTTGAAATATCCCATGAACCTATACATTTTCCCTGATAAAAATGTCCCACCTGTTCCATTGGGTTCTAACGCCCAATATGCAGAAGAGCTAAAATATTGGGCTGCCGAACTGGGGCATGATTTCTCTAGGCTGGATTATAGCAAGGCGATTGCAACCCCATTCAAAATGCCTTATTTGACAACGGCAAATGAAGTTGTTTTTGATAAAAACTCGACCATGACAGTAAAGGATGTTATGGCAGATATTATTATGCTGGGACACATGCAACAGTATATCATCGATGAGGAAAATAGCTTAAAGAACTATGCTGGCAAAACGGATACAACCGCAAAAATCAACGAGTCAACAAAAAAGATGTTGAAGTATTTGGGTAGATACAATGATTATGTTGGGGCACAACCTGCCAAGTTTTCTGATCCGCGAACAAAGACAAAAGCCCTTGCTGCAATTGAAGCAATTATCAATGCTACTTGGGATCAAAAGCTTTCTGGTGCAAAATTATTAGATAAGTTTCAAGAAAAAGTGATAGAGCCTAACCCGCAGCTTGGATCTATTATGCGCGAACTTGAAGAAGCAAGCACGAATGACGCTCTCTATCGGGCACAAAACAATTTCTTGAATACTATTTCCCTCGGCACGAACATATATCGGAGCATAGCAGGTGAGCCCAAGTATATTTACGATAGCGTTGGCAAAATCGTTGATGCCATGGGAAATGATACCTTGTCAGGGGTAAAAAAATATACTGATGGAGTGAAAGGAGTCTATGATTTTATTAAACTTATCGACACAAGTTTTGGTCCCGTTACAGCTTCGGCAAAGATCGCAACAGCGTATTTAAAATTCTGCGCTAAAATGTACAGTTGGGTCAAAGATCAGTATCCTTCCTGGCTCTTTTATTCAAATTACTACCTGCCCAGAACAGAACCAGCTTATTTCAACCGGATTGGCTTTGACCAAAGCGGGGGCATTCCCCTCTTTTTGACCTCATTTTCCGATCAAGAATTAAACAGCTGCGATGAGTTGAGCCGTTTCTTGCTTTCGGCTTTGAATAAGCACAACAACCTTAATAGTGTTTATTATGTGCAAGACACTTTTAGCAGCGCTGATAAGCGCTCTCTCGTTATAGCAGCCGCAACCCTTTCTGATATTAGGCTGACAAACTATAGAGAGCTTCAAAAGTATCTCCTTGACTATATCGAGGCACAGTGTCTACCGACAGGCAAAGCCAAAACTGCAAAAGTATCTTGTCCTGTTCTTGTCACAATAGTTGACCAAGAAGGGAATGTGCTATTTACACTAAACACCGACGAGAGCTATTCTCAAAATTATAATCAGTATTGTACTTTTTATTTGGCGGGCGATAACAGAGATGAAAAGATTTTTATCATTCAAGACGATTATGATTTTATCATAACACCTTACGAAGATGGATTGATGAGTTGCTCTTTTCAAACAATAGATGAAAATGGGCATACAAAAGAGTATTCATATAGTGATATTTCGATAGATACATCCTCGGAGTTTATGTTTACCACAACTTTGGGAAACGTTCCAAAACTGGAAAAAGTTAGTGGCGGCGCGTCCGAAGAAATTTCTGCGACCGAAGAAGTCATTCTCGCAAGCCAAGTTATTATCGATGCTGATAGTGTTGAATTATATTGTGGCGGCACTCGACAGTTGAATGCGGATGTATCCCCATCGGCTACGACTGATAAAGCAATCACTTGGCATTCAAGCGACCCTGCCATCGTGGCAGTGAATGATGCGGGCTTGGTTACCGCTATCTCGATTGGAAATGCGATGATAATCGCGCAATCAAACACAGAAAACGTTTACAGTATGTGTGAAGTAACGGTGCTGCCGCGTTCAACTGATATGACAACGGTGGCATTTCAAGCAACGAAAGGCGGAACAATCTCGGCAGAAATGGCCGATAAATATCTCATTGGCAGCACGATTGCCATTTATGCCACTCCTGACGAAGATTATGTGTTTGCTGGTTGGGCTGCAACGAATGGGGGTGAATTTGCAGACAATTCAAGCGACTATACATTTTTTACTGTCCCCAGCGCCCCCACCACAATAACTGCATCCTTTACTTCATGCAAGCGCGGCGATGCGAACTGTGACGGCAAGGTTGACGCCTCCGATGCGGCGGCCATCCTGCGGCATCTGGTGCAGTTGACAAGGCTTACCCCACGAGGACTGGAAAATGCGAAGGTGACTGCCGGAACCGGCCCGGTCTCCGCCGCTGATGCGGCCAAGATTCTGCGGTGGCTGGTGCAGTTGGAGAAAGACTTGTAGGGCGGGTTGACCAGAGCATTCTGAATGATGGGCTCGAGCGCTCAGGGGAACTTGGGCGCTTTTTGTTTATCTAAGAGGGTCGAAACATTTGCGTCAACCAGACTGGTTCTTTTTTTCTCTTTTGATATCTATAGCTTCCTCTCGAAGTAGTTTTGCCATTTTCGTTATTGATACCACCATCGAGCAATATGGATCCTTGTACGATTCCGAAAAAACACGTTCCAACTCCACTTTTTCGTTCATGGGGTCAGGTTTCATAAACCGTCCTTCCTGCGTATTTGATGCGTGGAGTTTTATGAGTTTTAGTATCATGTCTTGTATTAATTCGTGAACTATATCTATCGCTGAAAACATATTTCCAATATGCGTCAAGTTGGCTTCTTCATATATAGACCAAGTATGCAGCTTAATAATCGAGTTAAGTGTTTGAACACGATTATCTATGGACATGAGTTCTTGCATGATGCGCATAAATTCCTCATGAGTAATAATTGTTGGTGTGTATCCGTTAATCTTAGCGTTCAAGACCAACGGATCAGAAATGGCTATTAGCTCAGAGCTACGCTCAATGAATTGATCAGCAACCTTCTCTTTTTGGGAGAAAATCATATTCCTGAGTTGGTTTATTCTTGAGTTTCGATAGTTGGTAATCAATGACACAATTGCAATAATTCCAGCAATTAGGCTCGGTAGTATCAAGGCAATCCAATACAATAACGAGTAATCATGACTCGGGCTAATGGGGATCAACTCCTTTCGACGATTATCTGTTAGTGACTATGACTCACAAGAGAATAATTCTGCGCCTGACATTATTATACAACAAATTCCAACCTTGGCAATAAAAACAATGATCCACGGAAGACTCTCTATTTGTTCTGTTGCAATGAAACAACATACGCTGAGACGGCAGGACTGACAACCATAAATTCCCATGAAAGAATTTTCGATTTTGCTATTGACGGGCAAACATTTGTTCGTTATAATGATTGAGCCCAAGGGGGTAGTTTACCCTTTTGGGATTACAACTGAATAAGGAAAACATATTTTAGGCGATAGAGCCGTTACATACGAACGAAACGAGTCGGAGAAATCCGCAGCTCGTTTGGGTTTGTGTGTAGCGGCTTTTTGAATGCCAGAAACGCTACTCCAATCGAAAGCGAGGGATGCCCGACAAGATATGAAAAGTGAATGACCGCGCGACAGAGATACTGCTCCGGCGAAACAGGCGAGGACCCGCAAGGCGGCGAGCCTGTCAAGGAGCAGAATACGAGAAACCGCCGAGCAGGGTAGGTTCTCAGGACCTCGGTTGATAGAACGGCAAGGCAAAAAAACGAAACGATTTTAACCAAAGGGGGTAGTCTATACTTTTTTTGACTATTCCCCTCCCTTTTCACACATGAAAAGAGGTTATTCTTTCCGGCGGGCAAGCCCCCGGCGGGGCGGTATAAGCGGCAAAAGAGTCCCGCAACAACACCTTGAAATGTTGTGCGGGATTCGCTTTGTCCGCTTTTATGCGGCGTGAGCGCAGGGGTGCAGAGGAACGCTGCCACACTCCCTTGCTTGCAAGGTGTAGTGTGTTACACCCTAACCCCGCAGAAACAGAAAAACGGGGTTTTTCTGTTTCTTGCTGTGGGTGGTTGCCGACGCGGACGCAAGGCAAGTTACCCACTTGCGGGGTTGGGGTGTTCCTTGCCGTAGGCAATAAATCGGCGCTCCCTGTAAATCGACCATTCCTGAAAGGCCGTATTTTAACGTAAAACATGATGGATAAAATTGGCAGAAAGTATTTTTCACAAAACGTGAATTTTCGGCCACTCTCGTCGGCTATTAAGTGAGAGGTCTTATATCTCTCGACTCCTGCCTAGCCACAGCTCGAGCGTGATAGAACCGTCGCACGCAATGGGGGCAGATTGGACAGGCGCATTTTACACAAGGCATCACAAAAGAAGGAGGTTATATGCCATACGCAATTCTACGTTTCAAGAAAATCAAGGCAGGCGGCGTGTCCGCCTGTTACAACCACAACGAAAGAAAGAAGGAGGTTTATAAGAGCAATCCCGATATTGATACCAGCCGAAAAAAAGACAATTACCACCTTGTCCTGCCCAAGCAGACCTATGCCCGTGAAGTCAAACGACTCATCGCGGCAGCGGGGTGCAAGACCCGCAAAGATTCCACAGTTATGGTGGAAACGCTCATCACGGCCAGTCCCGAGTTTATGAGCGAATTATCTCCACCAGAGCAACGCGAGCATTTTGTCCGCGCCCTATCCTTTGTGGAATCAAGAACAGGAAAAGAGAATACCATCTCCGCCGTGGTGCATATGGACGAGAAAACGCCTCATATGCACCTTTCATTTTGCCCGATTGTTGATAACGCCAAAGGCGGCAAGTCATTGTCGGCAAAGGCCCTCTTGGGCAACCAAGCGACCTTGTCACAATGGCAAACGGATTATCATTCCCATATGTCAGAGCGGTGGCCGGAGTTGGAACGCGGGATTTCTTCCCTCATCAGCAAGCGGAAACATATCCCGCTGACCCTGTTCAAGCAGGCCGAGAAACTGGACAAGCAAATTGCCGCTGTGGAATCAGCCATCAACGACATCGGCGTTGTTGGCAACGCCAAAAAGCGAGAAACGGCGGTTAAGGTTCTGCATGAGTGGCTGCCCCGCGCACAGTATTTCACGGCGAAGGTCAATGAAGTCAGCAGCTATATCAAGGAGCTGGAGCAAAAAGAGCGTGATACACAAGAGCGTATTCAAAAGGCCGAGGCACGGGGCGAACAGTCGGCTGACCGCGCCCTTGTCCAGTTACAGTCACAAATGAATGACCTCACGCGGCTGCTCCATGATGCAAGAAAGTGCTCCGGCGAGCTACGCCGCCAACGTGATAGGCAGGAAACGCTTATCGGAAAAATCCCCTTTGAAACGAGGAAAAAGCTCATTGACCAAATGAAATTAGAAAGAGAAAGAGGAGAACGTGAAAGATGAATGTAAAAACCCTTGTATTTGGGCGCAAATATGGTACAATTACTATGAAAGTCGGAGGAAAGGATGGTGCGTAGAATGATAGATTTGTTATTGCTTTCAAAAGATACGCCCATCGCAAAGATAATCAACGGTGATTTGCAGCCAATTCTGCCTGAACGCCTGCCGCTATTCTTGCAACGCATAGGCGATATTGACGGTTGGCTTTGCTCTCGCGCGATAGACAACCACCGCACCAATTCCCGTTTGCTCAAAAAGGCGTTGCGCTTGCAAAACAGGGATGATCTCACAGCGGTTCTCTCTGTGAATGCCGCTACGATCACGGACAACTATTGGGTGAAGCCCTTAGGCGACACGGCCACAAGTTATGCCGATGTGCGTTTTTCCGTCAACCGTTTCGATAACCTTGCCTTGACTGGTGATGTTAACTCCTTTCACCAAGACCCGAGCCGGACGCCGGAACTGACTAACACGGGCAGCTTTGAAAAATGCTGGCGTTTATATGACGGCCAATGGTGGATGATAAAAGCGGGCAAGCCGGAAGAACTGTTCTCGGAGCTGCTGATTTATCGCATCGGCAAGCTGTTGGGCTTTCCTATGGCGGAGTATGAGCCGGAAGGCGCGTTCATCAAGAGCCGCGACTTCACGCAGGGCGCAAACGTGGACTTCGAGCCTGCGGTGAGTATTGTTGGAGATACGCCCGACTATATCAAAATCTACGATGCGCTGAAACCCTACGGCGAACACATTACGGACGCTTATTTGCAGATGTGCTATCTGGACGCGCTTGTTCTGAACCTTGACAGGCACGAGCATAATTTCGGTGTGCTACGGGACAGCGACACGGGAGCGGTGATTTCCCTTGCGCCTTTCTTTGACCATAATATCGCCTTGGTTTCGAGGAACTACCCTCATGTCGTGAACGATCAGTTGATACGGGACTTTGTGGAACTTGTCCGATACACAGGCAAGCCCATGAAGGTTCGTGAACTTACCCGAGCGGAACTGCAAAAGCTCGTTTTCGGTATTCCGTGGGAGCCGCCCGTTCGGGACGGCACAACCAATCCAAAGGCCTTTGTTGTGCAATACCTGTTGGCACGACAAGCGCAAATCAAAGAACTATGCCGTGAGACGATACACTTTCAGCCGGTGAGACAAAAAGAAAGAGACGAGCGCGAGCGGTAGAAAAGAGAATACGACCCCATTCAAGACGTTCTGAAAAGGGCGTCTTTTTTATGTATCAAAACAACAAAAGAAAGGTAACAGAAAATGAACGTAACACTTAAAAACATTCCCATTGGACAATTACACTCTCATCCCCAAAACCCCTATACCTTGCGTGAAGATGCTGCGTTTCAAGAGAGCATCAACGAAGTTGGCATTATGTCCCCGCTCATGGTTCGCCCGCTTGAAAGCGGCGGTTATGAAATCATATCGGGACACAGACGCAAGGCCGCTGCTGAGTTGGCGGAAATGGATAGGGTTCCGGCCTATATTTGCGATTTGGACGATACAGAAGCTGTAATCGCTCTTGTGGATTCCAACCTTCACAGGGAGCAGATACTACCGTCCGAGAAAGCG
>WRCT01000007.1 GCA_009783775.1 Clostridiales bacterium
CATATTGGGGTGTAGCCAAGGGGTAAGGCAACGGACTTTGACTCCGTCAGCGTGCGTTCAAATCGCGCCACCCCAGCCACGTCGCGGCGGACTGCGCTTTGCGCGCAACCTCAAAAAGCGTAATGTTTTGAGATTGCTGACATCGCTCCGTCGCCGCTCCTTTCCGCAAAAGGGCCCGGCAAGTCGAAAGGCTTCGCTTATAAATGCGCTCCCGCCTTTCTTGATTGCCTACCACCCTTTTGCGGGATACGCGCCTGCAGGCGCGTTCTGTAAACCGGAATCTGGAATCTGGAATCTGGTATCTGGAATCTGGAATCTGGAATCTGGAATCTGGAATCTGGAATCTGGAATCTGGCATCTGGAATCTGCCAAAGGCCCCACATGACCCGTTAGCTCAGCCGGTAGAGCACTTGACTTTTAATCAAGGTGTCCGGAGTTCGAATCTCCGACGGGTCACCAAAAAATGCCCCTCCGGGGGCAATGACAAATGAAGAATGATAGATTTTGAATGATGAATAGTGGAACTGTTCCGACGGCATTTTTTGTATTTATCATTTATCACTTATCATTTTTCATTCATCATTTACAGGACGGGAACAAGCAACCATGACGGTCAAAGCCAAAACCGAATACACAGAAGAGCTGCTTTTGAAATTTGCCAAATTCAGCGTTGTAAGGCAACCAAAGCAAATCGCGGTCTATATTATTTGCGAGTTGGTCATGCTTGCGCTGGCCGGTTTTTATGCTTACCTGACATGGATCGTCGGCAGTGTCAGCATTGTTATTGCAGTCATTTTCGTGGTGACAATCCCGTTCATTATTCCGTTCATTCTTTTGCACGCGCCGCATAGGTCAGTCAAAATGAACAAGCGTTTGTTTGGCGCAGTGAACGACTATATGTTCTCCGATGATGAAATCATCATTGAATCAACCATGCGGGCAGCCACAGGGCAGTCAACGGCAAGCTATCAGCTGTTTGACAAGGTCTATGAAACAAAGGAAATGTTCTTTTTCTATATTTCAAAGGCACAAGCCTATTTTATGAATAAGTCCGACATCACCGAGGGAACGGTATCGGATTTGCAGGAACTTCTCCGCAAAAACCTGCCCGCGAAGAAGTATATTGTCAGAGGAAAAACTTAAAAAGCCATGCTTACAATCAACAGAATGAAACGGGATATCGGCCCGATTGCAAAAAAATACGATATCAGAAAGATTGAACTGTTTGGATCTTATGCAAGCGAGACGCAAACCGAGCATTCGGATGCTGACTTTTTGGTTGAGTTTACTGCGGATGTTCCCTCAATTTTCAAGGTAATGGGTTTCAAAGCGGAAGTGGAAAAAGCGTTGGAAATACCGGTCGATATTGTGACCCTGCCGCTTGTCCGCCCCGGCAAAATGCGTATCGAAAAGGCGGTAACCATTTATGAGGCGGGATGACACGCAGATAGAACGCATTACGTCTGAGCTTGACTTTATTAAAAACAGCACTCGGAATGTTGCCAAAGGCGACTTTTTGAGCAACGACCTGTTGCAACACGCTATCATGATGTCGCTTATTTCAATCGGCGAATGCGCAAACCGCCTGTCAGACGCATTCAAAGAAAAGCATAGCCAAGTGGAATGGGCACAAATTGTGGCGGTCCGAAATATTGCGGCCCATGGCTATTGGCAGTTGAATATGGAGCAGGTATGGCAGGCTTTGGCGGAAGATATACCGGCGCTAAAGAGTTTTGTGGATAGCCTATAGACCTTTTCAGGTTTTTGTGCTAAAATCGGGATCATGCGGACGTGGCGGAATTGGCAGACGCGCTGGATTTAGGTTCCAGTGCCGCAAGGCGTATGGGTTCAAGTCCCTTCGTCCGCACCAAGTTTTGAGGGCAACACAAAATCTACAGAGGAGTAGAGTGACATGAATAGGCAATGCGAAAGATGCAATAGTGGCTCAATCCAAAAGGGCAGGCTGGTTCATTCACTTGCCGGAGTCGTTTTTCTAACTGCACAGGAAATAGGAAATCCAAAATTCTTAAAGAAGAGTTTTAGAGAAGGGCTTGTTGCAACATATAAATGTAATAGTTGCGAGAAAGTGTTTGGATTAGAACTGGAGAACTTCAATAAGCAAGAGCAATGTATTGTTAATAATCCCTTGCAGGTATAGTGTAGTGGTAACACATTAGCCTTCCAAGCTGAGATCACGGGTTCGAACCCCGTTACCTGCTCCAAAAAACGCCGCGGTTGCGGCGTTTTTTGTACTCTTCACTTTTCACTTTTCACTCCGGCGGGAGCACCGGGGTCCCCGACAAGCCCGCAGGCTTGTTGGGGTGGATAAAGCCCCCGCCCTACTGGAATCTGGAATCTGGGAACTGGAATCTGAAAAAACCTACAGGTTTTTCAAAACACCCGTCTCCTCGTTAAACGCGTTGATCAGCGCGTCGACCTCGTCCTTCTGGTCGTGGATATTCTTCCAGTAGTTCCTGTCATACCACTGCGCGTTCAGCTCGGCCAGCTCGCGGCCCTGCTGTTCGATCCAGGTGTAATACTTCAGGTTATGAATGCGCTTGCGGCTCTCATAGGTCAGCTCCAGCATATTGTCGGTGCGAATGCCGCGCATATGCTCCCAGTAGACCGCAGCGGCCTTAAGCGGCGAGTAGGGACCCTCCGCCTCGGCCAGCTCCTCGACGCGGCTGCCGTACATCGCGGCCGAGTCCGTCGCCACCGTCGCCAGAATGTCGTTCTCCGTCAGCTCGTAGTACTTCGCCATCTTCACGCAGCAGAGCACGTTCGCGATGCCCGAGATACCCAGCAGCGACAGTTTCTCCACAAAGTCCGCCGGCACGCCGATCTCCTCGATCAGATACTTCTGGCCGATCGAGTCGCTGAACAGGCGAATGAGCTGCTGGCTGTCCTCGTCGTCGATGTCCACTACGATGTCCGTATTCTTCACATTATGCACCCAGGGCACATGCTTGTCGCCGATACCCTCGATCCGGTGGCCGCCGAACCCGTTGTCTAAAAGCGTCGGGCACTGCAGCGCCTCGCCCACGCCCAGCTTGGCGGTGGGGTAGCGTTCCTTGAGATAATCGCCCGCGCTCATGGTCCCGCCCGAACCGGACAGGAAACACGCGCCGGCAAAGTTGCCGTCCTTGCCGCGAATGGATTCCACCGCGTCATAGATCGCGCGGCCTGTGACCTGATAATGCCACAGCGGGTTGCCCATCTCCTCGAACTGGTTGAAGATCAAACACTCCGGACGCGTCCGGCGCAGCTCCCAAACCTTGTCGAAAATCTCTTTCACGTCCGACTCGCAGCCCGGCGTGGCAATGACCTCGCCCGCAACGCTGTTTAACCACTCAAAGCGCTCACGGCTCATTTCGGCGGGCAGGATGGCGATCGAATCGCAGGACAGCAGCTTGGAGTTAAACGCGCCGCCACGGCAATAGTTGCCCGTGCTGGGCCAAACGGCCTTGTGGTAGCTGGGGTCGAACTGACCCGTCACCAAACGCGGCACCAGGCAGGCAAAGCTCGCGCCGACCTTATGGCAGCCGGTGGGGAACCACTTGCCCGTCAGCACGATAATGCGCGCCTTTACGCCGGTCAAAACGGACGGAATCTCAATAAAATTCACATCGCCGAACTTGCCGTCGCCGCCCTTTTCCACGGGATTGTTGCGCCAGGAAATGCGGAACAGGTTGAGCGGGTTAAAATCCCACAGTCCCACGCCGGCCAGCTTGTCCTTGATCTTCTCCGGAATCAGATCCGGATTCTGCATCTGCGCGATGGTGGGAATGGCGATCCCGTGCTCCTTTGCGCACGCAATCGCATTGTCCAAGCCCTTTTGGTTGATGGTTAAGTCGATCATATGAAAAACCCCTTTACATTTTTTTGCACCATAAGCATACACGCTTTAACCGCGTTTGTAAACCTTAAAAAAGACTTATCAGCAAATATCACGTATCACGCCGTTCTGTGGAACAAGAAACGTATCCAACATAAACTTTGCGCCAAGCTGAAAGCCCTCGATAAACCGATTCAGCTCATTGAAAGCAGACACTTCACCTTGCGCGTTCATGAGCTGCGAAAACAAATGCTGCTCCTTCTCAGCTGAGGGAATACCACACAAAAAAGCTGCCAGTCTCTCCTCATTGGCTCCAATGATCCCCACAAACTTTGCGTATTCGGAATCTCTGTCATAGCACTTTGAAGTGGGATGGACGTTGCCATAATACAATTCCTCTAAAATATTTTCGTAATGCATAAAATTTTACACCTCTCATTCTTGGATATACACATATCGATTGCAGATAGATAATACATTACAATTGCGAGCGTGTCAATACCCTATTTGATTATATTTATAATTTCTTTGTTGACAAAACTAATCAAATTCGGCACTCTGATACTATAATACATATGAGGAGAGTTCAGATGTCAGTTTCAAGCAAAATTAAAGCCCTTATCAACTTGAAGGGCATAGATCATGCAGGTCTTGCCAAACGCTTGGGAATTAGCAGCCAAGCTCTAAGCAACAAGCTGCACAGACAAAGCTTTACTGTTGCAGATCTCATAAAAATATCTGCTTGTTTAGATTGCGATTTGGCGTTTATTGTTGATGATATGCAAAGAATATATCTGACGGAAGATGATATAAAACAAAGCAAGCAGTCGTGAAATTCAAAAGATAGGAGAAAAAAGTATGAGTTGGCAAGATCTACAATGGCAGGAGTCCATGCGCATTCGCGTGAACATCAACGGCATGATGAGCGAGCAGATGGGGGAGTGGGGCCTTACAAAAGAAGAACTGCTGGCCCTGCCGCTCGAATCCGCCGCGCAAGGCATGATTGACAAGCGCGATCAGATGAAGTGGCGGGAGTTGCCCTATAACCAGGACGAGATCGTGGCGGATATTTTGGCCACCGCTGCGGAGATTCAGGCGCGCTTTGAAAATTTCGTGGTGCTGGGTATCGGCGGCAGTGCGCTGGGCCCCATCGCCGTGCACCAGGCCCTGCGCCACCTGCATTACAACGACCTGCCCGCCGAAAAACGCGGCGGTCCGCGTCTCTACATCGAGGACAATGTGGACCCCGAGCGCATGGCCGCGCTGCTTGACGTGATCGACGTGGAAAAGACCATGTTCAACGTCATCACCAAGTCCGGCTCCACCTCGGAGACCATGTCCCAGCTGCTGATCATCACCGACATTCTGCGCGGCAAACTGGGGCAGGACATCTCCTCGCACATCATAGCCACGACCGACAAAGAGAAGGGCAACCTGATCAAGATCGCGCGCCGCGAGGGCTGGAAAACTTTCTATGTGCCGGACGGCGTGGGCGGGCGGTTTTCACAGCTCTGTCCGGTGGGCCTGTTGGCTGCCGCCGTCTGCGGTATTGATATTCGGGATATGCTCGCGGGCGCGGCCTATATGGACAAACTCTCCGCCGAACCCGACATCTTCAAAAACCCCGCTTATCTGCTGGCCGCCGTGCAGGTGGCCGCGATGGAAAAGGGCTGCAATATCCATGTGCTCATGCCCTACGCGGACAGCCTGCGCTTTTTCTCGGACTGGTACGCGCAGCTCTGGGCGGAGTCGCTGGGCAAGCAGTGGGACAACGACGGCAATCTGATCCACGCAGGACAGACGCCCGTCAAGGCCCTGGGCGTGACCGACCAGCACTCGCAGGTCCAGCTCTACACCGAGGGCCCCTTCGACAAGGTCGTCACCTTCCTGGGCGTGGAACGCTACCGCGTGACGACGCCGATCCCCGACGGCTATCTTGATATCCCCGACGTCTCCTTCCTCTGCGGGCACACGCAAAACGAGCTGATCGCTGCCGAGCAGCGGGCGACGGAGTACGCCATCGCCAAGAGCGGACACCTCATCAACACGATCACCCTGCCCGAGGTCAACGCCTTCACCGTCGGCCAGCTGCTATACCTGTTCGAGGTCATGACCGCCTTCGCGGGCGAACTATTGAATCTCAACGCCTTCGATCAGCCGGGCGTGGAAGAGGGCAAGAACGCGACCTATGCCCTGCTGGGCAAGCCGGGCTTTGACGAAAAGCGCGCCGAGCTGGAATCCGCGCCGCCCGATCTCGACCGTTACATAGTGTAATTCAAGAGGAAAGAGGAAAGTGGAAAGTGGAAAGTTAAGGAGGGTTTTCTCCGAAAACCTTTTCATTTGAAAGAAAACACGTTGGGTTTTCTTCCTTCGCTCCACTCTTAACACTAACCTGAGGTACCTATGCCCAAAAACCGCGCCAAGATAGACATTCTCTCAACCGTCATTGTGGTGGCGCTGCTTTTGTTCGGTCTGCTGATCTTGCTCAACATCTTCGCGGACCGCTTTGACGGCACGGAGACGACCTTCGCGAAGTTCTGGGACCGCTTAAACTTCGAGTATTTCAACCGGCAGCTGGGCAATATCTTGCTTTCGCTGGTTGTCGCCATTCCCATCGCCACATTAAACTACACCAGATACAAGCCCTTTCTGAAAGGCGTTTACTTCGGCGCCTGCCTGCTGCTGGCGCTGGTTCTTTTGATCGGCGAGAACACGCGCGGCATGGTCGGCTGGTTTACGCTGGGCACGCGCACGTTTCAGCCCTCCGAGATCGCCAAAATCGCCTTGATCGGCATTCTCTCCAAATCGGCGGCCCAGGCGGTGGAAAAACGCGGCAAGCTCGTCCGTTTTGGCGACTTTCTCAAGCTCCTGCTGTATTTTCTGTTGCCCTTTGTGCTGGTGCTGTTGCAGCCCGACCTCGGTACCGCAGTGGTCTATGTCGTCATCTTTGCCGCCATTTTGTTTGCCGCGCAGATCGACTGGAAGTATATTTTAGGCGGCGGCATTCTCGCGGTGGCAGGCGCGCCCTTTATTTACATGGTCTTAAGCCCCGCGCAAAAGGCGCGCATTCTGGTCTTTCTCGACCCCACGCTGGACCTGTTGGGCGACGGCCACAATGTCGCGCGCGCCAAGGAAATCATCGCCTCGGGCGGCATTTGGGGCAAGGGCCTGTTCCAGCCCGGCACGCTGTCCCAAACGGGTTATGTGCCGGAGCGCCATACGGACTTTATCTTCACAGGCATTGTGGAGGCGGTCGGCCTGGTCGGCGGCCTGGCGGTGATCGCCGCCTTCTTCGTCCTGCTGATCCGCTGGATACTGATCGCGCGCAACGTAAAGGACCCCTTCGGCCGCTGTATGATTGTCGGCTGCGTCACATTGCTGGGCACGCATATCTTCGAGAACATCGGCATGAGCCTGGGCGTCATGCCCGTCACGGGTATCCCGCTGCCTTTCATCAGCTACGGCGGCTCCAATATGTTGGCCAGCCTGCTTGCGGCCGGTATTGTAATGAGCGTATACCGCAACACCGGTGGGCAGTATGCAGTGGGCAGTGGGCAGTAAAATGGAGCTGCGTTTTCTCACCCACGACGATATCCCGCAAGCTGCCGCGCTTTGGCAGGAGCGGTTCGGGGATTCCGACGCCTTCATTGCATGGTTCTTTGAGAATCGTTTTCTTCCGGAACATTCTTTTGGTTTGTTTGAGAAGGACGAACTCATTACAATGGCCTATGGCACGCCTGTTTCCATGCGAATGCGGCATACAATTGTGCCCGCTATGTTAATCTCCGGTGTGGCGACGCGAGTCGGCTGGGAGCGACAAGGCCTTATGCGGCGTGTGATGGAAACCATGCTGGACCATGCGTGCGAGATCGGCTGTGTCGCGGCCCTGCTCAAACCCGCCGTGCAGGGCACCTATGACGCGCTGGGCTTTGCCGCCTGCTCGGAGAACAAAATCTGGCAGGGCAGGGCGGAGGGGGAGCCCACACTGCCCGCCGTGAATATGTGGCGAGAGCAAGCCCCCGCCCTACTGGCGTGTTATCAGAGAATCATGCGCGCGTATTCCACAAGCATCGTGCGGGACGAAACCGCCTTTGCCCGCAAACTTGCGGAGAATGCCTCAGACGACGGACATATAATAACCGTAGGGGCGACCCTTGGTCGTCCGTCAGGTTACGCCCTCTGCCATATGACTGGCGACGACTGCCAAATCACCGAGCTGGTCGCGGACGAGGCGGGCGCAACCGCCATTCTGCAACACCTCAGTGCGCGCTGTACCGGACAGCTCACGGCCAAACTTTTGCCTACAGAAACCATGCCCGGCGAACTTCAGCCGCAAAACGCGCTGACGATTGTGAACGTACCCGCCGCGTTGGACGCTATTTTGGGAGATAATCCGGCTGCAAAGGCCGCCGTCCGATCCCTGCCCATCGGCCGACTTTCTCAGATTCTATGCGGCTTTGCGCCGCTGCCCAATTTTCTGCCCGCCGTGCCCTGTTGTTGTATGGACGAGTATTAGCGATTGACCCCTCGTTGTCATTGGAACCCCTGATTAAATCGTTCGCCGTGTAGATTGGCTATCAGAATAGTCCCAACATAGGAGTTTTTGGCAGGCCGACTGTTCCCCCTCACGATTTAATCAGTGGGCCCCATTCTGAGCGACGCGAAGAATCCAAATCGACTGGCGAACTTTCGTACGCCAAATATCACAATGACGCAATAATTTTACAATTGTAAACACAAAAAGTATTTGAAATCATATTTTATATATGGTACAATATTATAATGTAAAATCCCATGATTATGAGGTGCGATATTTATGAGTATGCGTAAAAAAACAATTGCCTGGTTGTTGGCCCTGATCCTGCTGGCCGCCTTCGTTCCGGCGCAGCTGAGTTTCGCCGCCACGCCACCCTTGGGCCAGACCGGCACCGGTGAGGGCGTCTACATTGTGGAGTATTACGGCCACGGCAACAGCACCTCGGCCAACGCCTACAAAAACGGCTATATTCTGCTATACAACAGCTCGTCTGTTAAGGTGGATTTCAATAACACTTGGTCCATTCAGTATATGGCGGCAACAGCGGTTGCCGCGACTGCGCCCAATACGGTCCTTTTGCCCGGCTCCATTGAAGCGGGCGGCTACTATTTGATTACAACGAGCGAAGGCACCAACCCGCCGCGCGAACTGCCTCTGGTCTCCGGCGTGGATATCCCCGGCACCTCCTGCACCATCAGTGTTCAGTCCGGTACGACCGGACTCAAAATTGCGCTGGTCAAGAGCGCGGCATCGCTTACCGCTCTCACAAACACCAATATACTGACAAACGCGAATATTGTTGACTTTGTCGGAAATACCCAGACAAGCGGCGCCGGCATCCTGCACCTCGGCAGCGGTCAAGCCCCCACAGGCACGGCAACACAGCCGGTCACACGTGTACAAACAGCCGGTGTCTTTTCAACCGAATGGGATAACGGCCTTGACTGGACAACACCCGGTTCGGGAGCCTATCCCGTTCTCCATGAGCTTGCGCTGTTATACGGCAAGGTTGACGGCAATATAGCCACCTGGAACTTCAAGAGCGGGTTTGCCCTTACGGATCCCGGCGAGTCCTTGAATATCAATCAAAATCGGCCAATCAGCTTGGAAGCGCCTCGCTCCGGGTCGGTCATGGGAGGCAGCAGCAATCCCAGATACGGCGGCACCGGCTGGCACTATGAGGGCAAGACCACGGACGCCGACAAAGGATTCTATTTCTCCTTCTACACCACCGGTTACAAGCAAATCGCCATCTCCTTTGAGGCTGAAAATTCCCCCACGGGTCCCAGATATCTGCAGGCGCAGGTAAAGGTCGGCGGAACTTGGACGGACGTTCCCGGGGCCCTGCTTGATGTCTGTGACGCGAATGGCAGCGTGCTGACCAAGACCATGATCAATCTGCCGTCGGCTTGGAATAGCGGTGTACCCGTCGAGATGCGTATCATCCGCGTGGCAACTGCGGCCAGAGACGGCAGGACCATTCCTGCCGGCGGCTCCTGTTACATTAAAGACCTGAAGATTACCGGTCGAAAAATGTGGCCGCTCGAAGTGCTTGGCGCCGCGCCGGGCGTGATTACAGCGGACCTGGATCCCCTGGACGGCCCGGTGCCGCAGGGCACGCAGGTGACGCTGACCTGCTCCACGCCGGCCGCAAAGATTTGCTATAAGGTCGGGCCGCGCGATTATGTGATCGCGGATAACCCTGTCACGCTGACCCTCTATAACAACATGACAATTACCGCCCACGGGTTTATCGAGGGCAACGGAAATTACAACGGCGATACCGCCAGGTTCCAATACACCATCGACAATGTGACGGAGCCGCCGACCTGGACCCCCAACGGCACAGGCCCCGTGGTGATTGAAGAGGTCTACGGCCACGGCGGAAACAAGGGCTCGGTATACTTAAATCCCTTTGTCGTGCTCCGCAATATCTCCGATTCGCCGGTCAACTTGAGCGGCTGGTCGCTTATGGTCGCCAGCTCCAAGGGCACATTCACAAGCACGGCGAGCAATTGCTACACCTTCGGCGGCGTGACCATTCGACCCAACGGCTATTTGCTCGTGCGCCTCAAGCATACCGGCGGTGTGGAACAACAGCTCGGAACCTTTGAATTGGAAGACTTTGATGTCAACGCGGAAAATGTGACAATCGGCAGCGGCAGCGGCAAAGTCGCGCTGGTCAAAAACGCTTCTACTTGCAGCGGCTCCAACGATCCGAACCTGGTCGATTTGGTGGGATGGGGCGGCGCCAACGATTATTTGGGCAACGGCACGGCGCCCGGCACCTCACGCGATACCAACGGCAAAATCGCCAACAACGATGTAACGAACGGGATCATGCGCGCCAAATCTGCCATTGGCGACGGCGAAATAGACCTTTACAGCGGCTCCTATACGGGCGACAACGCAGAGGACTTCATCTTCACCTGGCCCAAGCCGCGCAATAAATATTCCGCGGGCAGTCCGGCGGAAGAAGTTCTGCCCGTCACCTGCGCGCAGGGTAATGTTCTGATGACGGGTACGTCACTGGTGCTTGACTGTGAAACGCCGGATGTGGAGATTTGGTATAGCGTCAACACCAACCTGAACAACGCCCATGCCTTCGGTCCCTATCAGCTGTATACGGGCCCGATCAATACAGCAGCTTGGGGCGGCGTGAGCATTCGCGCCTATGCCAGCAAAGAGATTGGCGGCAACGAGATCCGCAGCGAGCGTATGCAGCGCAGTTTCGCGTTCGTCGCGCCGGGCGGCACCTATTCTGTCTGGCACGCGCGCTGGCTGATCGGGCATACGGTAACGGTGGAGGGCGTTGTCACCTTTATCGAGTCCAACGCCAACGGCTCCGTCATTACCTTTACCATGCAGGACGAGACGGAACTCCGCTGTACCGGGAGCTGTTCTTGTACCTGCCACTCGCGTAATTTCGATTATCAGGACAGCTGCGGCTGCACGTGCACGACCTGTGCCGTTCTCGGCTGCGTTGTCACGCCCGCTGCGGGCATTTCCGTCACCGGCCCGGCAAAGGACTTTGAAGGGATTGCCGTGGGCAAGAAACTCAAAGTGACGGGCGAACGCGTCAATGTGCGCGGTTTGGAGCAGATCCAAAAAGCAAAGATGATCGGCACGTCTACGCTGGTCGGCATGCCGGAGCCCATTGTCGCGACGGCGTCGGAGTTGGTCAATCCCGACACGGCGGAGGCGCTCGAATCCATGTATGTTCAGGTTAAAAACGCGCGCATGGACACCATTCGCTACGACCCGGGTTACGGTGGCACGCCGCCGGCTACGGGCATTATCGACAATACGGGCGCGGTAAACATTCACTATATTCCGATTCTGGATACGGATAAGGTCGACAAGGGCGATATCGTAAACGTCCTGGGTGTGCTCTCGCAGTACGCGTCGGACCGCGTTGTCCTGCGTGACGGTTATTTCCTGCGCGTCTACGAGGCGGACTGGATTACACGCGTGGAGCGTCCGGTCGTCCCACTCAACGAATGGACGTTGGCCGCCTGGAACCAGGGCGCCGGCAAGGGCAAGCAAATGCTGGCCAGCGACGGCGAGTACAGCTGGTGCTCCGTCGTGACCAACGGCGACGCGAAGGGAGCTTCCTACGAGTTTAAGGCGAGCAAATCATCCATCGTATCCGACAACTGGGACAAGGCGGGCCGCTATGTCCAGTTCGAGCTTTGCACGAAGGGCTTCACCGACATCAAGCTCTCCGCCATGCTGCGCTCCTCCGGCGCGGGTCCGCGCAATTTCTATATGCAATACTCTCTAAACGGCGTGGACTTCTTCGAGATTCCCGAGAGCGTATTCGAACTCAACTACAACGCGTTAAACGACGTGCTCATGCAGCGGCTCTACCGCTTTGAACTGCCGGAGATTATGCAGGATCAGGATGTCGTATTCCTGCGCTGGGTCCTGGCCGACGGCAACCGCGCGGACGGCACGGGCAAGATCGCGTCGGGCGGCAACTTCAACTTCACCGGCGTGAAGTTCACCGGCATGGAAAAAGTCGGTCTGACTGTCGAGGCGACCCCGCCGGCGAGCGCCGTGCCGCTTGACCAATTGGTTACGCTCGCGGCGATCCAAAAAGCGCCTTTTACGGCGGATAAAATCTACTACCGCCAATACATTGCGCCGGAGGGTGAGGATGTGGATCCCATCCACCGCGGCAAGGACGACTTTATCGAGTATACCGGCGCGCCCATCGTGCTGGACAATCTGCCCTATGTGCTGCAGGCCTATGTGTCCGGCACGGACGGCGGCGGGTTCCCTGTCGATGGCCGTATCTGCACCTTCTACTACGAACAGGCCAAGTGCGGCGCGGTGCGCTCCACCTCCTATTCGGGCGCGCTGCGGGCCAACAGAGATGTCACTCTGTCCAGTGTTACCGAGGGCGCGACCATTCACGCGACAGTTATCCGCAACTACGGTATGCCTAACGAAAGCGCGCCGGAGCTGCTCACGGGAGAAGGAAAGCTGACCTTGCGTTTTGCGGAGGAGGAATTCCCTGTTCAGGTTGTGGCGCAAGCAACGAAAGATAAGTACCTGCCGAGCGAAGTGCTGACCCTCGACTTTACCCTGCGCGTAACCGGCGGCGAGAAACACTACTTCGGCCAGATCCACAGCCATACCGCCCTGTCGGACGGCACCGGCTCGATTGAGGACGCCTTCAATTACGCGAAGAACACGGCCAAGCAGATCGACTTTTTGATCGTGACCGACCACAGCCATTACTTTGACACCAGCGCCAACCTTGGCACGCTGGACGGGAAGAACACGGGCGCGCCCTTCTCCTATATGAACAGCGAGAATGAACTGGTAACGACCACCAAGTGGGATTACGCGCACGCGGCGGCGAAGGCGGCCACCGAATCGAGCTATGTGCCGGCAGTCGGAACAACGCCCGGTCACTATACCTTTGTTGCCGATTACGGCTATGAAATGACCTGGGCCGGACAGTACGGCCATATCAACACCTACGCGACAGAGGGGTTCCTCTCCCGAAACGACCCGAAATATACCATCTCGGGCGGACAGGGCCTGCGCAACTACTATAATTCGCTGGCCGAATTCCCGCAGTCCATCTCCATGTTCAACCACCCGGGCAGCACCTTCGGCACTTTCGACGACTTTGCCTACTATACGGAAACCTATGACGAGGTGATGCAGTTGATCGAAGTCGGCAACGGCGCGGGCGCGGTACGCAGCAGCGCGCACTGGCCCAGCTATGACCAATACACCCGCGCACTGGATAAGGGCTGGCATTTGGCACCCGCCAACAACCAGGACAATCACCAGGGCAAGTGGGGCGACGCCAACACGGCGCGCAACGTCATCTGGACCAACGACTTCACCAAGAACGGCGTCCTGCAGGCCATGCGCGAACGCTGTTTCTACGCGACCGAGGATAATAATCTCGAGATCACCTACACCATCAACGGCGAACCGATGGGAACCATCTTCGACTCCAAACCGGAAGGAACCTTAAAGTTCCATGTAACCGTGTACGATCCGGATCCGGCGGACCGCAATTTCAAAATGTCGGTCATCGCAAACAACGGCAGAGAGGTTTACTCCAGGTCGGGCGTTGTGCCGCCGTCTACCGACAGAACGCCGGCGGTGTTCGAGTTCGAATTGCCGTCGACCTATTCCTACTACTACGTCCGCATCGACCAGGCCGACAACGACATTGCGGTCACCGCGCCGATCTGGGTCGGCAAAGTCTTAAAGATCGACGCCTCTCTGACCACAACGACCAAGCTGCCTGTGGTAGGCGAGAACATGAACCTTAAGACAGTGATCTCAAACAACGAGCCGCAGAACTTCATCGCGACCAGAATCTCCTACTATGTGAACGGCACGCAGATTCAGTCGACACCTGTCTCCTGGACCATCTCGCCGAACGGCGGCAGCAGAGAGGACAACATAGTCTACAAGCCGACCTACTCCGGCAAGCTGGAACTCAAAGTGATCGTGGAGGGCAGGATGCAGGACGGCACGGCCTGCGAGGCCTCGGGCATTCTGCTTGTCAACGCGTTAGATCCCGCCGATGTCTTAAACGTCGCGCTGGACGCCTCGCACAGCAACTACTATGTCACGGGCGCGAACGCGAATAAATACAAGCAGCTGGAACGGCTTGTCGATAACTTCAACGGTCGTTTAACGCTGATCACAGGCGGTATCACGGAGGCCAAGCTGGCCGGCATCAATCTGCTGATACTGACCGCACCGGGAGGCAGTAGCACCTTCGATGGAGATGAACTTACGGCAATTGCTAATTATGCAAAGGCGGGCGGCAATATTGCCGTCATGGGCAAGGGCGACGAAAACGAAAGCGCCACCAGCGCAAACAACAAGCTAAACGGCGTGCTGGAAAAGGTCCTTGGAAAGGACATGGGTTCGCGCTTGCGTGAGGACACCATCATTGACCTGACATACGCGCAGAAAAAATCCTTTGAGGTCAGCCTCTTTGGCGACGACAGCTTCTCCTACACCACGCGTTTCTCGCAGGCGGATAAGGAAAAGAACGACATCCACTATCTGTTCAGCGCGCGTTTCCTGGCGGAGGCGAAAGACGAGAGCACCGGTGTCTTTGACCACTTCTCGGGCTCCTCGGTCGATGCGGCAGCAGGCGCGACGAAACTCGTCGCCGGCACGAGCGCAACAAAAGGCATCAAGTTTACCAACCTCAACACGACAGCGCCCTACCTGCCAAAATCAAGCAGCGGTCCCTTCACGGCAGAGGGAGACAAGGCCACATACGTCAGCGTGGAGAAGATCGCAAACGGCGGCGGCTGGTTGCTTATTTCGGGCTCGGTATTCTGGAACGACGACCGTGTTGCCGCGCCGGAGAGCAGCCATACGGACTGGGGCGTCAACTACTTCCTGACCCGCAATATGATTACGTCCGCCATGAAGCTGACCTCGATCGCCGATGTGCGCACGGCCGCCAACGCCGCGACCAGATGGTTCGCCATTGAGGGCACTGTCACGACCAACGCCGAGGCCTTTGACCGCAACACCGCGTTCTTCGACAGTATTTATGTGCAGGACGACACGGGCGGCATCAACCTCTTTCCGGTCAGCGGCAACGTCAGTATCGGGGAACGTGTTTGGGTCTGCGGCTTTACGGGCGCGTACCAGGGCGACAACCAGATGAACGACGTGCAGCTGCACATCCAGGATTCCAAGCAGAACCCGCTCTTCCTCAAAGACACGGCAAAGAACCCTGATGTGCGGTCCGCCAGATACGTGACCACGCAGCGCTCCATGTGGAAGGAAAACCAGGGCTGGCTGGTCTATATCGAAGGCGAGGTCACGGAGGTCGTTCTAAACGAAGGCGTCGTGGAACTCATCTATGTCACCGACAAAAGCGGCGTCAGCCGTGTGTTCCTGGACGGTTACATCTATTGCGACTGCCCGGGCTGCGCGAAGAACGCGACAGGGCATGACCTGACCTGGGTCAAGAAGGGCAGTATCGTGCGCGTGATCGGTATCGCCTCCACGGGTATGCATCCCGGACCGGATGGATCGGATATCATACTTCCGCGCTTGCGTATCCGCAACAGGGCGGAGATCATCAAAATCGACAGCTACAAGCCCAATGATCCCGAACCAGAACTCATCGACAAGCTGCGCGGCGACGCGAACTGCGACGGGAGAGTCAACGCGGCCGACGCGGCGGCGATCCTGCGGCATCTTGTGCAGCTGAAATTGCTCACCGAGCAAGGGGAAATCAACGCCCTGGTCACGGATATCGTGCCACCGTACAACACAAAGGTGTCCGCAGCGGACGCGGCGCGCATTCTGCGTTTCCTTGTCCAGCTGATCCCGCCGCCCCTGTAAATTGGTTACAGGTTATAGGTTATAAGTCACAAGAAAAGAGCCGGATTTGCCGGCTCTTTCGCTATTACGGTTTTATTTATAATACTTTCGCGAGAAAGTCCCGCAGACGCGGGTGTTTGGGATTTGAGAAGAACTCCTCCGGCGGGGCCTGTTCTAAAATCTCTCCCTCGTCCATAAACAGAACGCGCGTGCCGACCTCCTTGGCAAACCCCATCTCGTGCGTGACCACGACCATCGTCATGCCCTCCCGCGCCAGCTCCTTCATCACGTCCAGCACCTCGCCGACCATCTCGGGGTCCAAAGCGGAGGTGGGCTCGTCAAAGAGCATGACGTCGGGGTTCATCGCCAGCGCGCGGACGATCGCCACGCGCTGCTGCTGCCCGCCGGAGAGCTTGCGCGGGAAAACGTCCGCCTTGTCGGCCAGGCCAATGCGGGTCAGCAGCCGCATTGCATTCTCATCGGCCTCTTCCGCCGTCTGCAAACCCAATGTGGTGGGGGCGAGCGTGATGTTGCGCCGCACCGTCAAGTGCGGAAAGAGATTAAACTGCTGGAATACCATGCCCATCTTCTGACGCAGGCGGTTGCAGTCCGTCTTGGGATCGGTGAGATCCTGCCCCTCAAAGAAAATCTGGCCGGAAGTGGGTTGCTCCAGCAGATTCAAACAGCGCAAAAAGGTAGACTTGCCCGAGCCGGACGGCCCGACGACCACGACCTTCTCACCGGTATGGATCTCTTCGTTGATGTCCCGCAGCACCTGCAGCTCGCCGAAGGATTTGCAGAGGTTACTAGCGACGATCACTTTGCGACAACCTCCTCTCTATCCCTTTGAGCAATCGGGTCAGCCCCAGCACCATGGCCAGGTAAATCGCTGCCGAAACCAGCAGCGGTGAAAAGTTGGGTACGCGTGTGCGGATTAGATCGCCGGCCTTGGTCACATCCACAACCGAGATCCAGCCGGCAACGGAGGTCTCCTTCAAAAGCGAGATAAATTCGTTAAACAAGGCGGGCAGGATGTTTTTCACAGCCTGGGGCAGGACAATCAAGCGCATGGTCTGTGCGCTGCTCAAGCCCAGCGAACGCCCCGCCTCAACCTGACCGCGATCAATGGACAGAATGCCCGCGCGAATAATCTCCGACACATAGGCACCCGAGTTCAGGCCAAAGGCAAGGGCGGCTACATAGATTGCCATATGAAATGGCGCGGCGGCAAACACGATGAAAAAGATGATCAGCAGCTGCAAGACCATCGGTGTGCCGCGAATGATGGTGGTGTAAAAATTGGCAAACCAATTCAGTATGCGCAGCCAGCCCTTGGGTTTCTCTCCGCTGCTTGCGTGCACCACCTTCACCACAGCGATAAGCAGACCGATAGCAACGCCGATGAGGCAGGCGACAGCGGCCATGAGCAGGGTATTCCCGATACCCTGCACATAGAATCGCCAGCGCCCCGCCTCGATTACCGTCTTATAAATCTCTTGCCATATCGGCGCAAAAATCGCAGTTGACAACCAGTGCCAGACGGCCTCCCAAAGGGATGTCAGCCAAGCCACAGGTTTTTATCCCAGATGTTTCAATGTATACTCGTCGATTTTGCCTGCGTCAAGCAGCCGCTGCATGACTCGGTTGATGACTGCCAGCAGCTCCGTGTTGCCCTTGTTCACGCAGAAAGCATAGCTGTCGGTGAATAGCTCCTCGTCCAAAATGACCAGCCCCTCATTTAAGCGGACCAGCTCCAAAGCGGGCAGCACATCCATTACGATGGCGTCCACGCGGCCCGTGCGCAGGTGGTTGACTGCCTCAAAGTATTTCTTGCAGGGCAGAACGGTTAAGTCGTCGATTTCATCCGCCGCGTAAAAGTGCGCCACAGTACCTTCCTGCGCCGCGACAATCTTGCCAACGAAGTCCGCCGGTCCGGTGTAATCACTGTCCGCCAGCACGACCAGCACTTGCTTGGAAACGGCATACTCAATGGAAAAGTCCACGAGTTCCGCGCGCTCCTCGGTGATGGACATACCCGCCGCGCCGAAATCAGCCTTGCCGGCTCGCACCGCGTCGATGATAACGTCGAACGCCATGTCCGAGATGACGAGCTCTCTGCCCAGTTCTGCGGCGATTTCTCTTGCGATATCCACGTCCACGCCGACAATCTCCGTGCCGTCCAGATACTCATAGGGCGCAAAACCCGCCTCGGTTGCCATGATCAACGGCGTCACAGGCGTATCCGGTGTCTTTGTGCCGCAACCGGCCAGTACGAGCGCCGCCACCAACAGGACGACCAGCACCAAACTTAATTTCTTCATAATAATTCTCCTTTTTGATAAAATACCGTATGATTATACCATATCTATGTTAAAACCGCAATATTATCCTGTAAACGGATCATTGGGTAAAATAATATCGGGCCTTGGCGTGGGCTGACGGTAATCCGGCGGGATCGCGGTGGCGTCCGGATTCGGTGTGGCGCCGGTCTCAGGCGCGTCTCCCTCGGGCGGCGCAGTCTGTGTTGGCTCATCGGGCATGACGATATGGTCCGGCGGATAGGGCGAGACCGTCACGCCGTTTTTGCTGTACAGATAGATGGTAACCGTCTCATGACCCTGCCGCCGCAACATGGCGGCTGTGTCCATAATCGCTGTGTAATGGTTCCGAAAACGCGCGCACTTCATATCCAGGTCCAGCGCGTCGCCCACTTCCACGCGGTGTCCCTCGCGTGTGATCAAAAAGAGTTTCATCGGCTCGGCCACGTCCACGGCCGCGATTCTGCCCAGCAACGCGTATTCGTCCAGCTTGCGCAGCAGCTCCAGCGTTGCCCGCAGCTGGTCGCCCAGCGCGCCGCCGATGTGTTTTTTCTCTTCCGCGCCGGAGACAAGCATACCGTTGACCACGGGCAGTCCGCCCGAAGACGGCGTGTCCGCGCGCAGCACAATGCCCTCGCTGTCAATGATGGCCAGATACTCAAAGTTCGGCCCCCAGCGCACGGCGGCCAGCTCGCGCCGCACGCGCAGCTGGATCTGGACCTGATTGGGGAAGACATACTCCACCGAAGCGGAGAGGTAGGGATCGCTCTCCAAATTCTCCTTCGCCTCATGCAAGTCCACAAAGAGCATATGCTTGCCGGTCGTAAGCCCCGACAGCCGAATGAGCTCCTGTTTGCTATAGTCGCCTGTCTCGCCCACGATATCAATCGCGCTCAACAGAAAAGTAAAGTATCCGATCAGCGCGAAAACCAAAGCGATACCGAACAGAAACCCAATTCCGGCCAGACGCTTGCGCCGTGCCGCTGCCCGCACGCGGCGTTGCTGCTCCCGCTCTCTGGCGTTGGCGCGGTCCCGTTGACCCTGCCGGATCAGGGCCCGCTCCTCCGCCTCCAGCAGCTCACGCTGCTGCTCCGTTTCATGCCGTACGATCAGAGAGGTCGCCTGCGCCGCGTCCTTGCGCCTGCCGTAAACCTCCCGTTTCGCGCGGCGGCGGCCCGACCGGCCCTGTAGCGGTATTCTGCGCCCGAACCGATCGAAGGAAAAGGGCAAAGAATCCTCAATCCCTGTCTCCGCGCGCTCCGCCCCATCCTGCCGATAGGCCTCATGCGGCGCGTCAATATCGCGGTACAGCGCGGCGTCGATGGGCTTGTCCGGCTGAACGATGTCGTCGTCCTCCGCGAAAATATCAATATAGGAGGGCTCCATACGGGGCTTTTTATGCTTTTGTCTCTTTTCCTTTTCCTTCATTATATACCTTATGTTCTTTTAATCTGGGCGCCCAGGGCGGTCAGCGCGTCCTCTATGCGCTCATAACCCCTGTCAATGCGGTCCACGCGCCGCACCCTCGTCTGACCCTCCGCCCGCAGCCCCGCCAACACCAGCGCCGCGCCGCCGCGCAAATCGGACGCCTCCACATCGGCCCCATGCAGACAGGCCACACCGTGTACCGTGGCGGTTCGGTCGCAGATTGCATTGTCGCCGCCCATGCGCCGCAATTCCTCCGCGATCTTAAAACGGTTCTCAAACACGTTCTCGTGGATGCGGCTCTCGCCTTCGGCCACAGAGCATAGGGCCAGCAGCTGCGACTGCATATCCGTGGGAAAACCGGGGTAGGGTTGGGTATCCAATCGGGTCAGGGCTTTGGGCCGGTCCGGCCCGATCAAGCGAATCCCCTCCCGCGACTCCCGTATATCGCAGCCGCTCTCGCGCAACACGTCCAGCACCGCTTTGAGCTGTCCGGTGTTCGCGCCGCGCACCGTGATATCGCCGCGCGTGATCGCGCCTGCAACCAGCCAAGTGCCCGCGACAATGCGGTCCGGCATAACGGGGAAGGACAGCCCGCGACCTGTGCGTCCGCCCTCGATCGCAATGGCCGAGGTCCCCGCACCACTCACTGCAAACCCCCCCGCATTCAAAAACTTTTGCAGCTCGACGACCTCCGGCTCCCGCGCCGCGCCGCTGATCACCGTCCGGCCCCGCGCCGTGCACGCCGCCAGCATGAGATTCTCCGTCGCGCCGACACTCGGATAGGCCAGGTGAACGGTATTGCCGAGCAGCGGTTTGCCCGTGCAGCGCAGCCGCCCGTCGTCTTCGCAAACGGTGGCGTTCAAGCGCTTCAAACCCTCCAGGTGCAGGTCAATGGGCCGGCTCCCGATCGCGCAGCCGCCCGGGTAGGTCACCACCGCCTCGCCAAACCTGCCCAGCACGGGGCCCAACAGAAAGATCGACGAGCGCATCTCACGGCTCAAGGTCTCCGGCAACGCATGGGTATCCGCGTCGGAGGAATCCACCCAAAGCTCATCGCCGAACCACTCGGCCCGCACGCCCAGCGCGCGCAGGATGTCCAGCATGGCAAAGACGTCCAGCAGCTGCGGGCAGCGGTAAAGGCAGATCGGTTCGGGTATCAGCAGGCTGGCCGCCAAAATCGGCAGCGCCGCGTTCTTGGACCCGTGCGCGGTAATCTCCCCGCGCAAGCGCGCCCCGCCCGTGACAATCAGCTCCGGCATACTCCACCCCCAACTACCCCATCTTATGCGGACGGTTGGGGGATTGTTCATTCGTCATTGCGGACTTGGTCCGCAATCTCGACAGAATGTCGCTAAATCTGCAAAACGGTCGTATCCCGCGAGACATTCAAAAGCACGCCGGTCGCGGTCAAAAAAATCAATAGCGACGAGCCTCCCGCCGAGATAAAGGGCAGGGATTGTCCCGTCGTGGGGAGCATTCCCGTCACAACGCCGATGTTAACGAACACCTGCAAGCCGAAGATGATGGAAATCCCGCCCGCCAGCATACTGCCGTATCGGTTGCGGCAGCGCAGGGCGATCAGAATGCCGCGATAGAAGATCCAAAAATAACCCAGCAGCACCGCAACGCCGCCCACAAAGCCAAACTCCTCACAGAGAATGGGGAAGATAAAGTCCGACTCCCCGTAGGTCATGTACAGCAGCTTTTGATAGCTGTTGTTTAGCCCCTTGCCAAACCAGCCGCCCGAGCCCAACGCATAGTAGGACTGCACCAACTGATAGCCAGAGCCTTGCCGGTGCTCTTTCGCGAAAGGAGTAGTAAACGAGGTCAGCCGCTCCAAACGGTAGGGCGCGACGACGGCAAGTATGGCGAAGGCGGCGACGGCAATCGCGGCGATGACCGCCAAATGTTTCAGGTGCGCGTTGCCCAAATACAGCAGGAAGATACCCAGCAAACCGACCAGCACGGCCATCGACATATTGGGCTGCAGCATGATCAGCCCGCAGACCATGCCGATGATCAGCACCAAGGGCATGAGCCCTTTTTTCAGATCGTGCATATCCGCCCTGCGCCGCACCATGAACGAACACATATAGAGCATGAGCCCGAACTTGGCTATCTCACTTGGCTGAACCGATATACCGGCAATCTCAATCCATCGCCTGCCGCCGTTCAGCTCTCTGCCGATACCCGGAATCAAAACCGCACCCAGCAAAAAGAGCGATACCAAAAGCGCCACACCGCTGAACTTCTCGATCACGCGATAGTTGATCCGCGTGAGCAAAAGCATAAGGGCATAGCCGATCACAAGGTAAATGACCTGTCGTTTCAAATAATAATAGCCGTCATAATTCGTATTGCTCGAATGCTGCGCGTAATAATAGCTCGATGAAAACACCATCACCAGCCCGAACGCGCAGAGCAGGCTTACAACGAGCAAGATAGAAAAATCAATATGACCCTGCTTGTACAAAGGTTTTTCCGCGATCGCTTTCTTCTCAGGCATCTAAAACGAATTCACCAATTCCTTGAACACGCGTCCGCGCTGTTCAAAATCCTCAAACATATCCCATGACGCGCAGGCGGGGGAGAGCAGCGCCACATCGCCAGGCTCCGCCAGTTCCCTGGCCAAGCGCACAGCCGTCTCAAAGTCGGGCGCGCGATGGCAGGGCGGCGCGCCCTTGCAAGCCCGCGCCGCGGCAAGAATTTGCTCGGCGGTCTGCCCCAGCACCACGCAGGCCTTGACCTTGCCCGTCATGGCGGCAAAGAGCTCGCCAAAGTCGGCCTTCTTGTCATAACCGCCCAAAATGAGCACCATCGGCGGGTCCATCGCCTCAATGGCGCGGATCGTCGAGGCGGGGTTGGTGCCCTTGCTGTCATTGATATACTCTACGCCCTCCAGCGTACGAACATGCTCGATCCGGTGTTCCACGCCGGGGAAGGTGTTCAGCGCAAACCGCACCGCGTCCGGCGAGACTTTCTGCGACAACGCCAGCAGCGCGCAGAGCATGGCGTTCTCCAGGTTGTGCGCGCCGGGAATGCGCACCTCGTTCGCCCGCATCAGCGGCCAATCCGCACCGTCCATGCGGCAGACCAGCGCGCCGCCGGCCAGAAACATTCCCGATTCGACTT
This sequence comes from Clostridiales bacterium, assembly GCA_009783775.1. Taxonomy (GTDB): domain Bacteria; phylum Bacillota; class Clostridia; order Christensenellales; family CAG-138; genus WRCT01. Next base: position 23,087 of record WRCT01000007.1, read on the forward strand.
CTGTTCGGCGGGAGAAGTACAGGACCTTTGCCGGCGTGCGCGACGCAAAACCGCGCACAATGGGGTCGTCCCAGTTCAATACGGCCACATCATCGGGTACTTGGTTCAAAAAGATCTTCGCCTTGGCCGCGATATAAGCGTCCATTGTCCCGAAATGATCCAGATGATCCGGCGTGATATTGGTTACGCCGGCGGCCTTCGCGTGAAAGTGAATGTTGCCGTTCAACTGCAATGCGGCGGTCTCGGCCACAATCACATCGCCTTTTCGGGTGGACATGGCGTGCTCGGATATTGCCGTGCCGATATTGCCCAGCACAAAGGTCGGGCGGCCGGACGCCTTGAAAATCTCGCCCGTCAAAGCGGTGCAGGTGGTCTTGCCGTTTGTGCCCGTAATGCAGACGAAATCGCCCTTGCCGAACCGCCAGCCCAGCTCAATCTCGGAGATCACCTCGATCCCGCGTTGCCGCGCGATTTCCAAAAAGTCACGCGTCATGGGAATGATCGGACTCACCACCACCAGATCCACGCTATCGTACAGCGTCACGGGATCCCTGCCCAGCGCCACCTCATATTCCAAACCGCGCAGTGCCTCAAACAGGCCGGGGATCTCCGCCTTCATATCGTTGATGATGACGTGCCAGCCGTTTTGCGCCAGCAGCCTGGCCGAGGCGATTCCGCTTCGTGCCATGCCTATAATCAAAGCTGTCTTCCGCTCAACTCTCAACTTTCAACACTCCACTCTTCCTAAAACGTATAGAGCAGCAACACGCCCAGACAGCACGCCAACGTAACCAAAGTATACATCACCACAATGCGGGTCTCGTGCACGCCGCCCAATTCGTAATGGTGGTGCAGGGGCGCCATGCGGAAGATACGCTTTTTGTTGCGCAGCTTATAGGATCCCACCTGCAGGATCACGGACAGGGCGGAACCCACAAAGCAGATCCCCATAACGGGCAGCAGCAGAGCGGAGCGCGAGATCAGCGCGACCATGGCCACCGCGCCGCCCAAACCCAGCGCGCCCGTGTCGCCCATGAACACTTTGGCGGGGTAGGCGTTTTGGATCAGGTATCCCAGCAGGCCGCCGGTCAGCGCCGCGCAGAACACGCCCATGCCGGTATAGTCCACTGTGGCATTTACCGCGAGCAGGGCAAAGAGCGCGGCCATCACGGCCATATAGGCGGCGGAGACCGAAGTGGCCAATCCGTCCAAACCGTCTGTCAGATTGACGGCGTTCACCACGCCAATGATGATAAACATGGCGGCCGGAATATACATAATGCCCAGATCCCACTCTATATTCCATACGGGAATATACAGAGCGGAGCCGACCCAAGGGCTGCGATAGAGCCAGATCGCGGCGACCAGCGCAAAGCCGAACTGCCCGATGATCTTCTGCCGGGCGCGCAGTCCGAGCGAGCGTTTCCTGCGCACCTTCAAAAAATCGTCCAGAAACCCGATCAAGGCAAAGGCGAAGGTGACGATCAGCGCGGGCAGGACCAGCTCCAAACTGTCCCATGCGAAAATCAACGCCGCGCCCGCCAGCCCAAGCAGAAAGAGCAAACCGCCCATCGTAGGCGTGCCCTGTTTGGCCAAGTGGGATTGCGGCCCGTCGTCGCGCACGTTCTGTCCCGTCTTCA
>WRCT01000008.1 GCA_009783775.1 Clostridiales bacterium
TCCGCGCGGTAGCTCTCCTTGAGCTTCTCCGCGTCCATGCCCATGTAGCCCATGTAATCCTGCAACGACAGGCCCGAGCTTTGCAGCCGATAGGCCAGGTCGCGCAGCATATAGTCCACCTGCCGCTCGACCATGCAGTCGGGAATCTCGACGCTCGCGTTCTCGCAGGCGGCCTTGAGCGCGGCGTTCTCGCGGGCCGCCTTGGCGCGTTCGCTCTTTTGGCCTTCCAGTTCTTCCCGCTTTTTGGCCTTCCACTCGGCGACGCTGTCAAACTCCGAAATGTCCTTGATGAACTCATCGTCCAATTCGGGCAGCTGCTTTTCGGAAATGGCCTTTACCTTGCAGGCAAAGACGGCCGCTTTTCCCGCCAGTTCGTCCGCGTGGTACTCTGCGGGGAAGGTGACGGTAACATCGCAATCCTCGCCGACGGCCTTGCCGACCAATTGCTCTTCAAAGCCCGGGATAAAGGTCCCGCTGCCGATGTGCAGGGTCTGATCCTCGCCCGTGCCGCCGTCAAACTTCACGCCCCCCACACTGCCCGAGTAGTCCAGGGTAATGCGGTCGCCATCTTTCACTTCGGTTCGATCCGAATCCACAAAACGCGCCTGTTTCTCGCGTTCGGCCTCCAGCGCCCCGTCCACCTCCGCGTCCTCAACAGTATACTCTTGGGCGGGAATGCCTATACCCTTGTACTGTCCCAGCGTCACATCGGGCTTGAGCTGCACGCCGGCGGTGAACACCAAATCCTCGCCCGCGCCGATGGTTTCGATCTCGATTTCCGGCTTGTCCACGGCGATGAGCGCGTGCTCAGCCAGCGCCGCGTCATAGGCGTCGCCCCAGCAGAGTTCGAACGCGTCCTCATAAAAGACGGATTCGCCGTACATTTGCTCGATCATGCGGCGCGGCGCTTTGCCCTTGCGAAAGCCCGGCACGTTGTAGCGTCCCGCGTTTTTGCGGCAGGCGATCTCAATGCTCTTGGCGAAAGCCTCCGCCGGCACCGTAACGGTAATCTTTACTTTGTTGTTTTCCAGTTTTTCAATTTTTGTCATTCTTTTGTTTCCCCCGTTTTAGTCGGATAATTCCCCAGTATTTATCATTATTGTAGCACAGCCAATTCCAATGCGCAAGTTTGACACGTTACACAAAAGTGATATAATAGTGAAAATTCCTAAAACACATTTTAATAAGCAGGACAAACACTATGAACATTACCTTTCCCGACGGCAACGTCAAAACCTATCCGGACGGTTCAACCGCCCTGGATATCGCAAACGACATCTCCCCGCGCCTGGCCAAGGCCACGCTTTGCTGCGAGGTAAACGGGGCGCGGCAGGACGCATTTATGCCCATCACGGGCGACGCGGCGGTGCGGTTCTGCACCTTTGACGATGAGGGCGGCCGCTGGGCCTACCGCCACACGGCGGCGCATATTCTGGCGCAGGCCGTCAAACGCTTGTATCCCGACGCCAAACTCGCCATCGGCCCCGCGATCGAAAACGGGTTCTACTATGACTTTGATGTCGAGACGCCCTTCACGCCGGAGGACCTGGCCAAGATCGAAAAAGAAATGGAGCGGATCGCGCAAGAGAATCTGACGGTCGCGCGCTTTGCCCTGCCCCGCGATGAGGCCCTGGTCTTTGCGGCGGGCGAGCCCTACAAGGTCGAGCTGATCGAAGAACTGCCCGAGGACGAGGAGATCACCTTCTACCGTCAGGGCGACTTTACCGATCTCTGCGCGGGCCCGCACGTGCCCGCCACGGGCCGCGTCAAGCATTTCAAGCTCTTGTCCGCGACGGGCGCCTACTGGCGCGGCAGCGAAAAAAACAAAATGCTCCAGCGTATCTACGGCACGGCCTATGACAAGCGCGCCGATCTGGACGACCATTTGACCCGTCTTGAGGAGGCCAAAAAGCGCGACCACAACCGGCTGGGCCGCGAACTGGAGCTGTTCACCACGGTCGATCTGATCGGCCAGGGCCTGCCGATCTTGCTGCCCAAGGGCACGCGCGTCATTCAAATCCTCCAGCGTTTTGTGGAGGACGAGGAACAGCGGCGCGGCTATCAGCTGACCAAGACCCCGCTCTTTGCCAAGCGCGAGCTGTTCAAGCTCTCGGGCCACTGGGATCACTACCGCGAGGGAATGTTCGTCATCGGCGATTATGAGGACGAAGAGGCCGAGGTCTTTGCCCTGCGCCCCATGACCTGCCCCTTCCAGTTCATGGCCTATCTCAACCGCTCCCGCTCCTACCGCGATCTGCCGCTGCGCTACAACGAGACCGCGACGCTCTTCCGCAACGAGTCCAGCGGCGAAATGCACGGCCTGATTCGCCTGCGTCAGTTCACGATTTCGGAGGGCCATCTGGCCTGCCGCCCCGACCAGGTCGAGCAGGAGTTTCGCGGCTGCCTGGATCTGGCCCAGTTCATGCTGGACGCGGTCGGCTTGGATGAGGACGTGAGCTACCGTTTCTCCAAATGGGACGAAAACAACAAGGAAAAATACATTGGCGCGAAGGAGACCTGGGAATCCACACAGGACCAAATGCGCGAGATCTTAAACAAAACCGGCCTGCCCTATACCGAGGCTGAGGGCGAGGCGGCCTTCTACGGGCCGAAACTCGACATTCAGATCCGCAACGTGCACGGCAAGGAGGACACCTTAATCACGATCCAAGTCGACTTCCAGCTGGCGGAGCGTTTCGGCATGGTCTATACCGACAGCGACGGCGAAAAGAAATATCCCGTCGTCATTCACCGCACGAGTATCGGCTGTTATGAGCGCACCTTGGCCCTGCTCGTGGAAAAATACGCGGGGGCCTTCCCCGCCTGGCTCGCGCCCGTGCAGGTCAAGATCCTGCCCATCACCGACCGCACGGCGGACCTCTGCGCCGGGATCGCCCAAAAACTGCAGGCGCAGGGATTTCGCGCCGAAACCGACCTGCGCAATGAGAAAATCGGCTTTAAGATCCGCGAGGCGCAAATGCAGCGCGTACCCTATATGCTGGTATTAGGCGATAAGGAGGCCGAAAGCAACCTCGTCGCCGTCCGCTCCCGCAAAGACGGCGATTTGGGCACGATGACGCTGGAAGATTTTGCGGCAAAACTGAAAGAGGAAGTGGACACCAGGGCAAGATAGTCAGATTCCAGATTCCAGACCCCAGTAGGGCGGGGGCGGGCGTTCGCTGTGCAGGCGTGATTATCAATCGTCCGACTAATTCGCAGACTGCAAGAAAAAAGTAGGGGCGACCTTTGTTCGCCCGCTTTGTTTGACACTATTCTATTCCATATATAACGTTTTCAAATCTATTTTTAGCAGTTCCAAGAAAATCGGCAATTCTGAAACTTTCAGCTCCCGAATACCGACTTCAATCTTTGCCAAGGTTCCCCTCGACACATCACAGCCTGCAACTTGCAATTGCGCGGCGAACTGGTCCTGCGTGTAGCCGCGTTCTTTTCTTGCTTTTTTGATGTTTATCCCGATGGTTTTGTTCAAGTCCATGACTGTCCTCAACGCTCTATTTTAGAACACTCTTGATTTTAGGGTATGAAACGCGTATAATTGTTCTATAACAGAGCAAACGGGAGAGTACATATGGAAATACAATGTGGCAATCATTTTTGCATATACTATGATAATGCCGTGTGCCTATTAAACTCTGTGTCTCTGGACATCGTTGGCCTTTGCAGCAATTGTATTTATGTAGATATTGAGCAGGAGTATTTGGCAACGCAAAGAAAAAGACTGCTCCGTGAACTGGAGCAGCCGGATGACGCTTGGAGACCCGTTACTTAAAACATTCAAATAAGACCAAAAAAAGCGAATCGCTGTCGGTGGCGAGGCCCTGTTTGAGTTTGAAGTCCACTTCGGACAGGCGGATGACGGCACCCCGCAACATTTCGAGGGAGCATTTCTTCGCGGCTGTGATGGACTTTTCCGCGGCGTAGGGGCTGCCGCCGAGTTCACGAATGATGGTTTGGGGCGGCGTTTTGGTCTCCAGCAGCTCGCGGGCGATCAGCATCTTCCGCAGCCTGCCCTGCAAAAAATAAGCGATACGCAGCGCGGTCTCCCCGTTTTGCTGCATGATCCGTATGGCGCGCAGGCCGCCTTTGCGGTCGCCGCGCAAAAAGCAGTTCAGCATGGCAAAGATATCCGCCTCGGGCGAGGGCGTCACACAGCAGTCCAGCATTTCGGCCGTCACAACATTGCCGTGTCCCGCGTAGCCGAACACCTTGGAGGCCTCATTTCGCAGGGCATAAGCGTCCGTGCCGACCAGTTCGACCAGCTTGCGCGCCAGCGTCCCGTCCAGCGTCACGCCGCAGAGCGCGGCCTCGCGCATGACCATCGAAACCGCCCGCTCCCTGGTCAGCGGCGCAAACTCCACCACGCGGCCCAGCGCGGCCAACTTTTTCACCGCCGCCGTGTCCCGTGCCTTGCCGCGTTTTGCCGCGAGCAGAATCGTCTCGGGCGGCACTTTCGCCCGCGCCTCGATCAGTTTGTTCAATTCCTCATCGGCCAAATCCCAAACCACGATCACGCGAAACCGGTCGAAAAACGGGGCCTGCGCGGCGGCGGCCAGCACCTCGGTTGCCAGCGGCGCGCGAAAGCGCGCGCGGTTCATATCGCGCATACCCTGATCCAACAGCGCCTCCACGCGCCCCAACGCCTCCTGCTTGGTCAGTTCCTCCTCGCCATGCAGCAAGTACAGACCGGACAGGCTGTTGGACTGGGTCGATTTATAGAAGTCCGATTCGTTCATGGGGAAAGTATACCATTGTAAACTACAAACTACAATGTACAAACTACAATTGAGGAAAAAACGCACCGGCGTTTTCTTGAAAGATAAAATGATATTAAAAAAACAGCCGCGCTGTTTTATCGTCAATTGTAGTTTGTAGTTTGTACATTGTAGTTTACCTTACAGGTAGCCGCAACAATCCCTCCACCCACCTTCTGAACAACGAAAGCAGCGGATACGCCCCTGCCGCCATCACGGCCAGCATAATGACAGAGGCCAAATCGGGCAGGCCGATGTCCAGCAGCGCCTTGAGCACGATCAGCGCGGCGAACATGAGCAGCGTCATCAGCACGCAGAGGATCGCGCGCACGCGCGTCATGGGCACGCAGATGTGGTAGAGCGTGATCAAAGACGAGACTGCCGTCAGATAGATGACAAGGGTGTGAATCTGCGCGTCGGTAAAGTGAAAAATCGGCAGCGCAAACATCGCCAGCAGCACGAAGATCAGATTCAGTAGGGCGGCGGGCAGGGCCAGCGCCAGCATACTCTTGATGAAATTGCCGTAAAACAATTCCCGGTTGGGCTCCAATGCCAGCACCATGGAGGGGATCGTCACCGCAAAGAACCCCATGATCGTCCACTGAATGTTTTGGTAAGGGTAAGGCAGGGCAAAGAGCAGCATAAGCAGGGCGACCGAGAAGGAGAAGATGCTTTTTTTCATGAACAGCTGAGCGGAGCGCATGATCTTGCTCACCACGCGCCGGCCCTCTAGGATCACTTGCGGCAGGGTGGCAAAGTCGTTGTCTAAAAGCACCAGCTGCGCCACCTGCTTGGGCGCGTCGGAGCCCGCCGCCATCGCGATCGCGCAGTCCGCCACGCGCAGGGCGGGCAGGTCGTTCACCCCGTCCCCCACCATGGCCACGACCAAGCCGTGCTTTTTTAATGCCTCCACCAGCTGCGCCTTGCGGTCGGGTGTGACGCGGGCAAAGAGCCGGTGTGTTTCCACGGCCTGCAAAAAGGCCTCGTCGGTCTCAAGCGCCGAGCAGTCCGCGACCTCGCCTTCCAACCCCAATTTTTTTGCCACCGCGCGCACCGTGTTCACATAGTCGCCGGAGACCAAGCAGACGTCCACCTGCTCCCGCTTGAAAAAGGCGAGCGTCTCGGGCACATTTTCGCGGATCGTGTCCTTTAGCACCAATAGCGCGAGCGGGACCTCGTCCCCCACAAAAAGCAGCACGCGCAGACCCTCGTCCGCGAACCGGTCGATCTCGGCCTGCAGCCAGTCGGGCAAGGCGGGCAGGACCCAGTCGGGCGCGCCCACGGCGTAGAGCCCGCTTTCAAATTTCATTTCCGTCCGCTTGCGCGCCGAGGAAAAGGGATAAATCTCGATCGGTTCCTCGGTCGCCGCGCAGGAGAACAGATCCGCCAGCGCGGTCGCGGTCGCGTTGTCCTTGGGCATGGCCAGTACAAAATTGCACAGCGCCTCATGCGCGTGCTCCGGCAGCGGGCCGAGCGTGCCGTCCGTCAGACCGTAGGTTTCGGCGCAGGTCAGCTTGCCGTCGGTTAAGGTGCCCGTCTTGTCCACGCAAAGCACATTCACGCCCGCCAGCGCCTCAATGCAGTAGAGGTCACGGGTCAGCGCGTGTTTTTTGCCCAGGCGCAGCACGCCCAGCGCCAAAGAGACGGAGGCCAAAAGCATTAAACCCATCGGCATAACGGAGAGCATGGCGGCGGAAACGTGCACCACCGCGTCCTCAATCCCGAAACGGCGCAGCTCGGTGACCAGCAGCAGCGCGCCCACGGGCAGGATCGACAGCCCCGCCGTGGCCGCAATGCGTTTGAGGTCGCGCATGAGCTTGGAACGCGGCGCGCGGTAGGTTTTCACCACGTCCTCCAGCTTGCGCATATAGCTGTCCCGTCCGGTGCAAAGCGCCTCAGCCTCGCACTGGCCCGAGACCACAATGCTGCCGGCCAGCACCTCCTGCCCGCGCTGTTTGAGCTGGGGCAGGCTTTCGCCGGTGAGCAGGCTTTCGTTCACCTCCACCGCGCCGTTGCGAATGGCGCAGTCCACGGCCACCTGCTGTCCGGCGGAAAAGCGGCAGAGGTCGCGGCATTCGACCTGCTCGGCGGGGATTCCCGTAAAGCCGCCCTCCCGTTTCACCTCCACGCGAGGCTCGATTTGCAGGGAAAGCTTGTCGACCGCGCGCTTGGCGCGGTATTCCTGAAACACGCCGATGGCCAGATTGGCAAACACCGTGGAGAGATAGAGCAGGTTCTTATAGGACCCGACCAGAATCAGCGGCACGGCCAGCACCAGACAAATCAGATTGAATACGGTGCATAAGTTTTTGACAATAATATGCCCTAAAGAGAACGCCAATAAAGATCTATCATCGGGCCGTTTTGCCAAAAAAGATTTCATACTTCACATTTTTCCACCATAGCGGTATAATAATACTGGGGCGCCCCTAAAAACTCTGGGCGCACATCTTCACCGCGCCTTTGACCGCACTTCTTTGGCAAAAAGCCTCGGAATAGGTCTACGGCTATTCCTGCGTTTTTTGCCTGTGAACTACGGCCAAATTCACGGCAAATCTGCACACCGATAGTTTTTAGAGGAGCCCTTGAATGAGTACAAAAGTTGAAATTACAAAAGCATTGGCAAGCCTTACCGAGCTGTCTGCGGAAACGATTGAAACCCTGCTGGAAACGCCGAAAAACGCGGACCAGGGCGATCTGTCCTTTCCCTGTTTTCGGTTGGCAAAAGACTGGCGTAAAGCGCCCGCCGCCATTGCGGCCGAGCTGGCGGACAAGCTGCCGGAGATTGTCGGTCTGGCGCGGGCCGAGGCTGTCTCGGGTTACTTGAACTTCTTTTTCGGCAAGGCCGACTTTGCGGCGGTCACGCTGGCACGCGTGCTTTCCGAGGGCGAGCGCTATGGGGCAAGCGAACTGGGCGGCGGCAAAACGGTCTGTGTGGAGTTTTCCTCCATCAATATCGCCAAACCCTTCCACATCGGTCACCTGCCCTCCACGGCCATCGGCGCCGCGCTGAATCGGATTTACGATTTCCTGGGCTACCGCACGGTCGCCATCAATCATTTGGGCGACTGGGGCACGCAGTTCGGCAAGATGATCGTGGCCTATCGGCTTTGGGGGCAAAAGCCCGTGTTGGACTATACGGTGCGGGAGCTGGTCGCGCTCTATGTGCGCTACCATGACGAGGCCGAAAAAGATCCGGCGCTGGACGATCAGGCGCGGGAATGGTTCTGCCGCATGGAACAGGGCGACGCGGAGGCCATGGCGCTGTGGTCTGATTTCGCGGAGGTATCACTGACCGAGGCGAAATTGATCTATGACCGGCTGGGCGTGGCCTTTGACAGCTATGCGGGCGAGAGTTTCTATGAGGATAAAATGCAGCCCATCATCGACGAGCTGCGGGAGAAGAAGATCTCCAAAGAGGACGACGGCGCGGTCATTGTTGACTTGACGCCCTGGGATATGCCGCCCGCGCTGATTGTCAAGCGCGACGGCAGCACGATTTATTTGACCCGCGATCTGGCCGCCGCCGACTACCGCAAGGCGATGTATGATTTTGTCCGCTCGCTCTATGTCGTCGCCTATCAGCAGGACCTGCACTTTCGGCAGTTGTTCAAGATTCTGGAACTGCTGGGCCGCAGCTGGGCGGACGATTGCGTGCACGTAAACTTCGGCATGGTCTCGATGGAGGAGGGCACGCTCTCCACACGTTCGGGCAATGTGGTCTATCTGTCGGATGTGCTGAACGCAGCCGTTACAAAGGCGCGGGAGATCATCGGGGAAAAGAGTCCGGACCTGGAAGGCAAGGACGCGGTGGCGGAGGTCATCGGCGTGGGCGCGCTGCTGTGGAGCGTGCTCTACCACGGGCGGATCAAGGACACGGCCTTCAGCTGGGCCAAGGCGTTGAGCTTTGAAGGAGAAACAGGGCCGTATGTGCAGTATACGCACGCGCGTTGTTGCTCTGTCTTACGGAAGATTCCAGATTCCAGATTCCAGATTCCAGTAGGGCGGGGGCTTGCTCCCGCCGAAATCGACGTGAGCGTTCTGGACGAGCCCTACAGCTTGGCTGTGATAAAGGCCATCGCCGCGTTTCCGCAAGCAATCGAGGCTGCGGCGGAGAAGAACGAGCCCTATCTGGTCGCGCGGGCGGTGATGGCCGTTTGCACCGCGTTCAATAAATTTTACTACGAGCGGCGCATTGTGGGCGAGGAACCCGCCACGCAAAACGCGCGCCTGGCGCTGACCGAGGCCACGCGCCAGACGATTGCCAACGGGCTGAAGTTGCTTGGGTTGGTGGCACCCACAAGAATGTAATATGAAAAACTACAAACTACAATGTACAAACTACAATGAAGGAAAAAACTACTCCGCAGTTTTTATGATTCAAAAAAACGGCAGAGCCGTTTTATCATCAATTGTAGTTTGTAGTTTGTACATTGTAGTTTAAGGAGGCACTATGTTAGATATTAAAAGAATCAGACAAAACCCAGACGAGCTCATCACGGCGATGGCGCACCGCCGCAACAAGGGCGTGGACGTGCAGGCTTTTTTGGCGAAGGAGACGCGGCGCAGGGAGATCATCGCCGCCGTGGAGAGCAAAAAGGCCGAGCGCAACACGGCCAGTGCCGCCATTGGCGCAAAGCGCAAGCGGGGCGAGGACGCGAGCGCGGAGACGGAGCAGACCCGCTTGCTGGGGGCGGAGATCAAAGAGCTGGACGCGGAGCTGGCCGTGTTGAGCGAGGAAGTCGAAACCCAGCTGGCCGCCATTCCGAATATCCCGCATTCGTCTGTGCCGGTTGGCGGGTCCGACGAGGACAATGTGGAGATCCGGCGCTGGGGCCAGCCGAGGGCCTTTGCCTTTACGCCCCTGCCGCATTGGGACATCGGGGAAGGGCTGGGCATTCTGGACTTTGCCGCCGGCGCGAAGATCGCCGGATCGCGGTTCACCGTTTCCCGAGGACTGGGCGCGCGTTTGGAGCGCGCGGTCATCGCGTATTTTCTCGACACGCATACGGCCAACGGTTATACGGAGATTCTGCCGCCCTATATCGTCAACAGCGCGAGTATGTTCGGCACGGGCCAGCTGCCCAAGTTTGACGGCGGCGCGTTCAAGCTTTTAGACACCGACTACTTTTTAAGCCCCACGGCGGAGGTGCAGGTCACCAATCTGCTGCGCGACGAGATTCTGGAGTCGGGCACGCTGCCGCTCGCCTATTGCGCCTACTCCGCCTGTTTCCGCGCGGAGGCGGGCAGTGCGGGCCGCGACACGCGGGGTATTATCCGCCAGCACCAATTCAATAAGGTCGAGCTGGTACGGTTCACCGAGCCCGAGCAAAGCTATGCCGCGCTGGAGGATTTGACGCGCGACGCGGAAAAAGTCCTGCAAGGCTTGGGTCTGCCCTATCGGGTGGTCGCGCTCTCTACGGGCGATATAGGTTTTGCCTCGGCCAAGACTTATGATATTGAAGTGTGGATGCCCAGCTACGGGCGTTATGTGGAGATCTCCTCGTGCAGCAATTTCGAGGACTTCCAGGCGCGGCGGGCGCAGATCCGCTACCGGCCCGCGCCGGGCGCAAAGCCCGCGCTCGTGCATACGCTCAACGGCAGCGGCGTGGCCGTGGGCCGGACCGTGGCGGCCATTTTAGAAAACTATCAGCGTGAGGACGGCACGGTTGAGGTGCCCGAAGCGCTACAGCGCTTTATGGGCACAGAGATAATAAGTAATAAGGAATAGTGAATAAGGTTACGCACTTACGTTTGAAACTTCTGCTCACCTTGCTCATGGTGGGCGTGTTGGCCGTGATGTGGGTGCTGCAAACGGGCTGCCCGCTCTATCGGGTCACGGGCATTCCCTGCCCGGGCTGTGGTATGACGCGCGCGTGGGTGCTTGCGGCGCGGCTCGACTTTGCCACCGCCTTCGCCTTACACCCGATGTTTTGGGCCATGCCGATCCTGTACGGATTCTTTTTGTTTGACTTTCAGCCCTTTCGCGCAAAGTGGCTGAACTGGGTTATCCTGCTCGCTATCGGGCTCGGGTTTGCCGTGGCATATGCCGTGCGGTTGATAAACATACTGTTTTAGTGCATTCTAAAGACTTTTTCAATAAAAAAAGGTTGACATCGGGCCGATAGTATATTATGATTTCGGGTGCATGAGCTTACTGGGGGAAACTGCCATGGACAAGCCATGCAGAGGAAAACAAAAAGGAAAATAAAAAGGAGAATTACCCATGAAGAAAATTATTTGCATCGTGCTCGTCGTTATGATGGCGGCCGCCCTGTTTGTGGGCTGCACAAAGGACGACAAAAAAGGCGAAGAAACCATTAAAATCGGTATCTTGGGCCCGCACACAGGCGAGCTGGCCGTTTACGGCCTGGGCGTCAAGAACGGCGCCACCCTGTACCTCGACCAGGTCAATGCCGCCGGCGGCATCAACGGCAAGATGATCGAGATCATCGCCTATGACCAGCGCGGCGACGACGCGGAAGCGGTCAACGCCTTCAACCGTATGGTCAGCGAGGGGATCACCGGCCTGATCGGCGACGTTATCACCAGCAACACGCTGGCGGTCGTTGCGAAAGCCACCCCGATCAATATGCCGATGATCACAGCCTCGGCGACGGCGGCCTCGGTCACCGTCAACGCGGACGGCTCGGTCAACACCAACGTGTTCCGCACCTGCTTTATCGACCCCTTCCAGGGCATGAAGATGGCGGAGTTCGCCGGTGAAGTGCTCGACGCCACCTCCGCTGCCGTCCTGTTTGAGACGGGCAACGACTACGCGATCGGCCTCAAAGACGCCTTCGTCGCCAAGTGCGGCGAGACGGGCATCGAAGTGGTCGGCCAGGAATCCTATGCCAAGGGCGACAAAGACTTCAAGGCCCAGCTCACCAACATTTTGGCTGCCGGCCCCGACGTGGTCTTCCTGCCCAACTACTACGAGGACAACGGCCTCATCGTGACCCAGGCGCGTGAGATCGGCTTAAACGCCGTCATGCTGGGCGGCGACGGCTGGGCGGGCATCACGGATTACGCCTCCGCCGAGGACCTCGAAGGCAGTTTCTTCTGCTCCGCTTACGCGCCCGGCTCCACCGAGCTGGTCCGTGACTTCGAGGCGCGTTTCATCGCCGCCAACGGCGAGGACACGCTGAATATGTTTGCGGCCACCGGCTATGACGCAGCCATGCTGCTCGTCGCCGCGATCCGCAAGGCGGAAAAGTCGGGCTCTGCTCCGGCATCCGACGAGTACAAGCAGGCGATCATCGACGCGATCCGCTCCGAAGGCGCGGGCGTGGTCGGCGTGACCTCCGAGGGCGGCTACACCTTTGACGAGTTCAACAACCCGATCAAGGACGCTGTCATCATGACCATCACAGACGGTAAGGAAGTCTTCTACCGTATGTTCTAATTCCCTCGCACTACGCCAAGGCTGCGCAAATTGCGCAGCCTTGGTTTTACAAGTTTTTTAACGAAAAAGGATCTTCTATGTCTTTCTGGCAATTAGCCGTGCAGCAACTTATCAACGGGCTGCAATCCGGTTCCATCTACGCGTTGGTCGCCCTGGGGTACAGCATGGTGTACGGTATCATCACCCTGCTCAACTTTGCCCACGGCGATATTATTATGGTCGGCTCCTACCTCTCCTGGTTCGCGCTCACCTCCATTGCGCCCTTCGTTCCCCTGCCGGTGGCGGTGGTTATCGCCATCGCGATGGCGATTCTGGGCTGTATGGTGCTGGGCGTGACCATTGAGTTTGCCGCCTATCGCCCCCTGCGCAAGTCGCCGCGCATTTCATTGCTGATCACGGCCATCGGCGTCTCCTACCTGTTGCAGAACACGGCGCAGAAATTCATCGGCGCGAGCGCGAAAATGGTGCCCTATCCGAGGATCCCGTCGGTGAACTTTGCGGGGCTGACCATCAGCGGCGTCGCCATTCTGTGCATTGCCGTCACGGCGGCCTGCATGGTCGGGCTGACCCTGTTGGTCAAAAAGTCCAAGTCGGGCAAGGCCATGCGCGCGGTTTCCGAAGACGCGGACGCCGCCCTGCTCATGGGCGTCAATGTCAACTCTACGATTTCTTTCACCTTCGCCATCGGCTCCGCGCTGGCGGGCGTGGGCTCCATTCTCTTCATCATCGCCTATCCCCAGGCAAGCCCGTTCATGGGCGGAATGCTGGGGCTTAAAGCCTTTGTCGCGGCGGTGCTGGGCGGGATCGGCTCCATCCCGGGCGCGATGATCGGCGGCCTGCTGATCGGCGTGATCGAGTCATTGGTCTCTGCCGTCGGGCTCTCCGTTTGGAAGGAGGGCGTGGTGTTTGCCATACTCATCGTGATGCTGCTCTTTAAGCCTGCGGGCATTATGGGCAAGCCCACGACCGAGAAAGTTTAAGGAGGGGAAAAGCGTATGAGTAAAAAACCCCTTCACATCAAAACCCCCGTCCGCTACCTGATCAACGCGCTCTTGTTCGCCGCGCTTTTGTTCGGCGGCCGCGTCCTGATCGCGGGCGGCGGCGTGTCTCCCTTCTATGTGGGTATCGTCACGCTGGCGGGTATCAATATCATTTTGGCCGTCTCGCTGAATATGGCCACGGGCTACCTGGGGCAGCTGCCCTTGGGCCACGCGGGCTTTATGGCGGTCGGCGCCTATGCGTCCGCCATCTTTATGACGCGCTCGGGCCTTGACCCCGCTGTCGCCATGCCCTTCGGGCTGCTGATCGGCGGCCTTGTCGCGGCGATCTTCGGCGTACTCATCGGCATACCCGCGCTGCGCTTAAAAGGCGACTATATCGCCATCATCACCCTGGGCTTTGGCGAAATCATTCGCATTGTATTACTGAATATCGACGAGGTATTGGGGTTCCCGTTCACCTACGGCGCGGCGTCGCTCAAGGGCATTCCCGAAACCAGCACCTTTTTTAATACCTTCCTGCTCGTGGGCGTCACCTGCTTTGCCATTCATACGCTCATGAAATCGCGCCACGGCAGGGCGATCCTCTCCATCCGCGAGAACGAGATCGCCGCCGACTCCTGCGGCGTCAACCTCACCTATTACAAGGTCATGGGCTTTACCGTCTCGGCCTTTTTCGCGGGCATCGCGGGCTCGCTCTACGCGGGTTACCTGGGTATCCTGAACCCGTCCAACTTCTCCTTTATGAAGTCCATCGAGATCCTGGTCTTCGTGGTCTTGGGCGGCATGGGCTCCATGATCGGCTCCGTGCTCTCCGCGACCGTGCTGACCATTCTGCCCGAGCTGCTGCGCCAGTTCGCGGAGTGGCGCATGATCGTCTACGCGCTCCTGCTCATTCTCGTCATGGTGTTCAAGCCATCGGGGTTGATGGGCCGGTTTGACTTCTCCATGGGCCGAATGCTGGAGAACATCATAAACGTTCTCACGGGCCGAAAAACGTTGAAGGGGAAGGGAGGCAAAACCAATGGATAAACTGGTTCCCGTCCCCAGCCGCGGCGTTGTGCCCGAGCGTGATGTGGACAAGCGCCCGATCCTGGAAACGAATAACCTGGGCATTGACTTCGGCGGCCTGATCGCAGTGGACGACTTTACGATCCTCGTCGGCCGCACCGAGATCGCGGGCCTGATCGGCCCCAACGGCGCTGGCAAGACGACGGTGTTCAATCTGCTCACGAACGTCTACCAGCCCACCCGAGGCATTATCATGCTGGACGGTATCTCGACCCAGGGCCTCAAGACCTATCAAATCAACAAACGCGGCATTGCGCGCACCTTCCAGAACATTCGCCTGTTCAAGGAACTGAGCGTGGCGGACAATGTCAAGATCGGCCTGCAGAACACGATGAGCTATTCGCTGGCTGAGGCCGTGCTGCGCCTGCCGGGCTACTGGAAACAGGAGAAACGGGCGCACGCGCGCGCGCTGGAGCTGCTCTCTATCTTCAATATGGACCACATGGCCGACTGGAAAGCGGGCAGCCTGCCCTACGGCGCGCAGCGGCGTTTGGAGATCGTTCGCGCCTTGGCCTCCGAGCCAAAGCTGCTGCTGCTCGACGAGCCCGCCGCGGGCATGAACCCCTCCGAGACGGCGGATCTCATGGAGAATATCCGCAAGATCCGCGACCGGTTCCAGATCGCCGTCCTGTTGATCGAGCATGACATGAACCTGGTCATGGGCATTTGCGAGGGCATCGCGGTGCTCAATTACGGGCGGATCATCGCCAAGGGCTCGCCCGATGAAATCAAGTCCAACCCTGTCGTGATCGAGGCCTATCTCGGCAAGCGGGAGGAGGAAAACCATGCTTGAAGTCAATAACATCAACGTATATTATGGCCCGATCCACGCGATCAAGGGCGTCAGCTTTACGGTCAACGAGGGCGAAATCGTCTCATTGATCGGCGCGAACGGCGCGGGCAAGTCGACCATACTCAAGACCGTCTCGGGCCTGCTGCGCACCAAAACGGGCGGCATCACCTTCATGGGCGAGGATATCTCCTCCGCCAAGGCGCACAAGCTGGTGCACAAGGGCCTGGCCCAGGTGCCCGAGGGGCGGCGCATTTTCCTGCGTATGTCCGTGCGCGAGAACCTGGAGATGGGCGCCTACACGCAGCATGAGGTCACCCACGCGAACCTCGACGATGTCTACGCGCGGTTCCCGATCCTCAAAGAGCGCAGCCGCCAGGTCGCGGGCACGCTCTCGGGCGGTGAGCAGCAAATGCTCGCGATGGGCCGCGCGATGATGAGCCACCCCAAGCTTTTAATGCTTGACGAACCCTCGATGGGCCTGGCGCCGATCCTGGTCGAGCAGGTCTTTGACATCATTCGTGTGTTCCATGACATGGGCACCACGATCCTTTTGGTCGAGCAAAACGCGAGCATGGCCCTGGCGCACGCCGACCGCGCGTATGTCCTGGAAACGGGCCGCGTCACGCTCTCCGGCACCGGCGCGGAACTCGCCAGCAGCGAAGAGATCAAGAAGGCGTATCTAGGCGGGTAATGTTTGCGTAGGGGCGATTATCAATCGCCCGCTATACTTATAGTTGCTTTTTGTGGGAAAAACTTTTTTTATCAAAAGACCCCGTACTTCAAAAAACCTGGAACTCAGTTTTTATCAGCACAGGGATACTGTCCTATTAAAGTTTTTTGAAAAGGGTTTTGGGGGGAACTTTTTTACAAACAAAGTTTTCCCCAAGAAAACACCCTAAAACATTCCCGAAATGACCCCGTTCTCATCGACATCAATCTTCTCGGCCGCCGGCACTTTTGGTAGGCCGGGCATGGTCATGATATCGCCGGTTAGGGCCACGATAAAGCCCGCGCCGGCGCAGACGCGCAATGCGCGTACCGTAACCGTAAACCCGTTCGGCGCGCCGAGCAGTTTCGGATTGTCCGAAAAGCTGTACTGCGTCTTTGCCATACAGATCGGCAGGTCCGAAAACCCCAGCGCGGTCAGTTGCCGCGCCTGCTTTTTGGCCGCATCGGTCAGGCTCACGCCGTCCGCGTGATAGACCTTTTTCGCGATCGCGTTTAATTTATCTTCGATAGAGAGTTCATCTTCATAAGCATAGGTAAACGCGGAGGGCTCTTCGCAAAGCGCCGCCACCGCGCGCGCCAGATCCTGCGCGCCCTTGCCGCCCTCGGCCCAGCCGTCCGAACGCACGCAGGGCAGGCCCGCCGCGCGGGTCGCCTCCTCGACCAGGGCCATCTCGGCCTCGGTATCCGCCGTGAAACGGTTAATCGCCACGAGCGGCTGCAACCCATACGGGGTGTCAAGGGGAAGGGGTGTCAAGGGGGTGTCAAGGGGACAGGTCCGTTGACAACCGCCTAAAATAGGGCATTTCAGCCCTTTCCGCACCCTGAAAAAAGAATTATTGAGAGGGGTTAGGGGAGAATGAAATTTCTTTCAGAGAAATGGACATTCTCCCTTGACAAACCTTGTGTTCCAAAAAAGGTTTCCCCCACAAAAAGCCCTTACAGACTATCCCCGAAGTCCTTTTCGAACTGCTCCGCCAGCTTGTCGGGCCAGTCGCCAATCGGCGCGAGCCGGCCGAAGAAGAACCGCAATACCTCGGGCTCCTCGATCCAGCGCAGGCCGCCGACGAGGTGACGGTTTTGGTAGAGCCAGGTCACGCGGTCGATCGCGTAACGCACCTGCGAGAGCGTGAACACGCGGCGCGGCAGAGCCAGGCGCAGCAATTCCATCTGCGCGATGGGTTCCGTGCCGTCCGGCTCGCGCTGCTCGGAGAGCGTGCCGCGCTCCATGCCGCGCACACCGCCCGCGATAAAGGCCGCGGCCGCGAGCGCGCCTGCGGGATAGACATGGTCGTCCAAATGCGGCAGGAACTCGCGCGCGTTGAGGTGGCAGCCCAGACCGCCCGGCGGGGTGACGACGGGCACGCCATTCTTCTGCAGCTCCGCGCACATATAGGCGATGAACTGCGGCGCCTGGGAGATGACGTCAAAGGCCATGGACTCGTCGAGGCCCACGGCCATCGCCTCCATCTCGCGCACGCTCATGCCGCCGTAGGTCAAAAAGCCCTCGAACAGCGGGACCTGCGCCTTCATCGTCTCCGCCAGCGCGCCGTCGCGGAAACACATACCGCCGCCACGGGCAAAGCCCAGCTTGCGCGAGGAGAAGTAAATGCAGTCGAACTGGTTGGCGATCTCAAGCGTAATCTCGCGGATGGACATATCCTTGCACGCCTCTTCCCGCATTTTGATGAAGTAGAGGTTGTCCTGCAAGAGCGAGGCGTCCATGACGGTGAGGATCCCATATTCATGCGCGAGACCGCAGGCCTCCTTAAAGTTCTTTAGCGAGACCGGCTGGCCGCCGATGAGGTTCGTGCCCGCCTCGATACGCAGAAACGCGATATTCTCCGCGCCGTGCTTTTCGATACAGGCGCGCAGGGCGTCGATGTCCATGTCGCCCTTAAAGGGCAGGTCGCTGGTGACTTCCAGGCCCTCGGGGCGAACCAATTCCTCGACCACGCCGCCCACGCGCGTGATGTGCGCCTTGGCGGTGGTGAAGTGATAGTTCATGGGCACGACCATGCCCGGCCTGGTGATCAGTGTCTGCGCCAGAATGCTCTCCGCCGCGCGGCCCTGGTGTACAGGGAAGTACACGTCCATGCCGAACATCTCGCGCAGCCGCGCCTCCAGACGGTAGAAGGTCGCGCTGCCCGCGTAGCTGTCGTCCGCGACCATCATGGCGGCCTGCTGTTTGTCGCTCATGGCGTTCGTGCCGCTGTCGGTGAGCATATCCAAAAAGACGTCCTCGTTGCGCAGCAGGAAGGTGTTAAAGCCCGCCTCGGTCATGGCGCTCACGCGCTCGCGCACGGGCCGCAGGTTGAGTTTTTGCACAATGCGAACCTTGTGCATCTCCAGGGGCGTCTGCTCCCCGCTGAAGAATGTGACTTTTGACATAGTGTTGTCCCTCCAAAAATATTATTCTTTGGCGTATCGGAGGAAAAAGAAAAGACACTCTCCCCTGACCAGAGGACGAGCGCCAAACCCGTGTTACCACCTCAATTTATCGGCGCCTCACGACACCGACCTTTTCAAGTACGCGGGCGTTTTTTGCCGCATACTCTATCACTGTAACGGGTGAACCCGTTTCTCCTTACTGGCGGTGCGGGCAGCTCCCCCCTGTCGGCTTTGCCGACATCCCCCCTCGGGGAGTGGGGCTTTTCTCCCCTGCGCGCTCCTGCGCGTTCATCCGCTTTCAAAAGAAAGGCTCTTGCGTGTATTCCCGAGCCGCGCCTTATTGTCTTGCACCCACCGACAACTCTCTGAAAGGCCGGGCCTCCGGTACTCCTTCGCCGTCAACGCCATATCTCCAATTATATACAATATAACCCCTTTTCCTCATGCTGTCAATTGGTAAAATTTGTTATCATTGCGATTTTGTTGACGTGAACAAAACCACAACACACATTGAAAACAATAAATATAAGGCGTATAATGAGTATGAAAGAATACAGGGAGGCTGCTTATGCGGACCACAAGCAAGTTTTTGGCAATGCTGTTTTCATTGGTTTTCATGCTGTCACTGCTGCCGGTCGTTGCGGCCGGCGCGGAGATTGTCATTGATGTGGGCAACGGCGCGATCCCCGGCGGCTGGGGCTGGAGCTATGCGGACGGTCTGTTTACGGTTAGAGAGAACGTGACGCTCACCGGAACGACCACGGTCAACCGCGTGGTGGTGGCACCCGGCACGGCGGCGACCATCACGCTGCGCGACGTAACCATCGACCGTAGCGGCGATGAAAGCCTGGAGGGCAGCGCCTGCGCGTTTGATATGAGCGGCGCGATGGTGGATCTGATCCTTGAGGGCGACAACACGCTGGCCAGCGGCCTGGGCTTTGCGGGGCTGCAGGCGCCGGCGGGCGCGGTCTTGACGATCGGCGGCGCGGGCAAACTGACGGCCAAAGGCGGCGGTGTGGTGGAAGGCGGGCTGTACAGCGTCTACAGCAAGATGAGTTTCGCGGGCGCGGGAATCGGCAGCGGCAAAATAGCGGCGCACGGCGCCATCACCATCAACGGCGGCACGGTGGTTGCCTTGGGCGGGCGCGGCATGGCCGGCGGCGCTGGTCTGGGCGGCGGCGCGGGCGCGGTGGACAACAGCGGCAGCGTCACCATCACGGGCGGAACGGTCGAGGCCCGTGGCGCGGGCGGCGCGGCGGGTATCGGCGGCGGCGAGGCCGGCGGGGGCGGCACGGTTGTGATCAGCGGCGGCCATGTGACCGCGATTGGCGGCAGCGGCGAGACCGGCAGCAAGTGCGGCGGCGCGGGCATCGGCGGCGGCGGGGGCGGGGACACACACCCTGCGGCGGGCGTCTCGGGCACGATCACCATCACCGGCGACGCCGATGTGACCGCCACGGGCGGCAACGGCGCGCCCTTTGCGGATTCGGAGAATCGGGGCGGCGCGGGCGGCGCGGGTATTGGCTCCGGCGGCGCGGGCAGCGTGGGCGGCGGCGGGGTCGGCACCATCATCATCAACAATACCGGCAGCAATGTCCTTACAAGCGGCACGGGCGGCAGCGGCAGAAACGGCGCGCCTTCGGGCGTCGGCCACGGCGGCAAGGCGGGCGGCGCGGGCGCAAATGTCGCGCCGGGGACAACCGTCATCTATCGCTCCGTGCAGGTCACGCAGACCGACGGCGGCACGATTGTGCCCCTGGGCGGAGACGCGGACGCTATCCCCCACGGCGCGAGCAAGACTTTTGTTTTTATCCCCGACGAGGGCTATCAGATCGCTTATGTCGTGGTGGACGGTCTGAATGTCGGCACGCCCGCAAGCCGGACGATTCCCAACATCACGAACGATTCACGCAGTATTACGGCCCGATTCTTTGACGGCGTGACGCCCTCCCTGCGCGGCGACGCGAACGTGGACAACAATGTCAACGCGGCGGACGCGGCGGCTATACTGCGGTATCTGGTCGAGCTGACCCGCTTAACGCCGCTGGGCCTTGTCAACGCCAAGGTGACGGCAGGAACGAACCCCGTCTCTGCCGCCGACGCGGCCAGGATTTTGCGCTGGTTGGTGGAGCTGGATACGCTGGATTAGTTACAGGTTACAAGGCCGCTCACGCGGGGTTTTCTTGCCACCACGAAATACACGAAAGGGGTGCCTTTCTGTTGACGGAGCTGTTGGAGCTCCATATGAAAATGTATCCCTATACTGCTGCGGAGGACTTCATATGTGGGATTTCAGTTGGAGGCGAAAATAATATCATAAACTTGATAAAAATTGTTGTTTCTTGTCGTGAACTTTGGTAAAATTGCTCATATATCATTGGAGGGATAATATGGACGTATCCTTAATTGTTGCAATCGGTGCACTTCTCATATCTGCTATTGTTTCTGCAATAGTACCTTGGATTACTTCTTCAAAAACCCTTCGTCACGAACAAAGAATGTTTGAAAGAAGGTTTTATGAACAGCACAGAGCAGAAGCCCTTGAAAATTTTCTTAAAAGCGCTGGAACAGTTGTGGAATTCTTGAATAATGAGAAATTCATTGAGTATAGAACCTCCTACGGTGAGGCTCTCATGTATTTCGATTCCTCATTACTACAAATCGCCAAGGAGTTTGACCAGTGCATAAGCAAAATGTTTTCCGGCGCATTAGCGTCATATAATAAGGCTGATAAAGACCGCGCGGTTGAGCTCTTTTGGGAAATTTGCGACACCCTGCGAAATAACCCGCCGCGGTCAAAAATAAAAGGCTGAATAATAACAAGTAAAAGTAACGCACTCTCTCTGTAATCCCAGTAAGCGTTTCAATGTACACATACAGCAATAGGGAAGTTAGTGAAGTATTTAGGAAACTCAAAACTTGATAAGCAAGGGATTGAAGAAAGGTACAGGGTAGAAAGAAGTTTCACCAATATTGTAGGAGCCGAATTTTGTGTTTATGAGAAATATGATGTAAAAGAGGGACATCATATCGCAAGAATGACCTTGCATTTCAGGTCAAGAAAATCATTGGGCAAAATAAGGTTTACTAGAATGCATATTCACAGGTTATGTGTAGATAGAAATTATAGGGCGCAGGGTTTAGCGAGTTATCTCATTTCCGAAGCAATAAAGCATGCTGAAGAACAGCAGATTGAGGAAATATCAACTAATCCATCAGCAAGTTTTGTAGTACATAATAATGGATTAAATCAAAAGCAATTAGAGTCATTTTATAAGAACTTCAGATTTGAATGCGGAGGAAAAGAAAAGGAGATAATATTTACTTTTCCCTGCCTCCCCTAATTTTTACGAAACTGAAGGTCAAGAATGGAAAATAGACAGCTTACTGAAAACTTCAGATATGAAAAAATGCACGCGTGTTTCCAACAATCCAATGGCGAGATTGCGGGTCAAGCCCGCAAATGACGACCACCACTTCAAGTGGTGGCTTCATGTTGGCCCTCGCAAGGGCCATACTACCGGCTCACCTAAAAGGCGGGTGTCGCTGCCACCATTTCCCCCTTTGCTTATCCCATCATAGCTTTTCTATTTGGCCCTTTGCGATGTCTCTTGGGAGACTGGATTGCTTCGTCGTGTTGCCCTCTCGCACACTAACCTATGTTCTCCTCGCAATGGGAACCCCTGATTAACGCAAATCCCGCGTAGGGGCGGCTATTAGCCGCCCGCGAAACCGCCTGTTCACGCACGTTATGCGGGCGATTGATAATCGCCCCTACGCGAACGGGTACTTAATCAGCGATTCCAATGACGGGAAATGGGGCTTGCGTCATTGCGAGACGCCGATGCTGTCTTGATTGCCAGGAATAATGTCGAAGCAATCCAGTTCCCAAGCCTATTTTTGTTTCCTCGCGCAGTTTTATTTTTGACTGCGACAACATCTATATACACAACGCGTGGCTTTTATTTCATCCTGCAACGCCGCTGCTTATTCCATTCTCACCGGCTCCGCCGGTGGTTTCGACAGCCAATGACGTGGTGAGAAAGTTCCCGCCCGCAGGCGGGGCTCAACCAAAGTCCGCAGACTTTGGTTGAAAGAGGCGGCGCGACGAAGCGGGAGAGCGATGTCTTTTTTTATTACGCTAAGAAAGGCGTCGCGAACTACGTGTAGTCCGCGACGCCGATGGTTGCGGGGGAAGGATTCGAACCAACGACCTTTGGGTTATGAGCCCAACGAGCTACCAACTGCTCCACCCCGCGACGGACCGCTTATATACCAACCATACCTTAACAGCGGTGATTGGTATTACGGTAAAGCGTATTATAATGACTGCCGGGCCGTATGTCAAGAGCAAAAACGCATTATTTCACCATTATTTCAAAAGCCGCGAATAAAAAACATAACAAGCAATGTAAATTTTAGTGGGTTTGGTTTGCGTTTGCGGGAAAATGTTGCTATAATTTGCATATGGGCCGGTTAAAAAGAGGTTGTTTGTGAAAAAACTGTTGATTGTGGTCGATATGCAAAATGACTTTATCACGGGCGCGCTGGGGTCAGCGCAGGCGCGGGCGATTGTTCCTGCCGTGAAGGCGAAGATTGAGGCGCATCGGCAGAGCGGGGGCGCGGTGCTTTTTACCCGCGATACGCATGGCGCGGATTATTTGGATACGCAGGAGGGCAGGCGTCTGCCCGTCGTCCACTGCGTTGCGGGCACGCAAGGGCACGCGATCACAGATAATCTGGAGGTCGGGAACGACGAAATATTTGACAAGCCTACCTTTGGCTGCCCGGCGCTGGCGGAGCGGGTCGCGGCGGGTGCGTATGACGAGATCGAACTTTGCGGCTTATGCACGGATATCTGTGTGGTGTCCAATGCGCTGATACTCAAGGCGCGGCTGCCGGAGACGAAAATCACCGTGGACGCCCGCTGCTGCGCGGGTGTGAGCCCCGAGAGCCACAGGGCCGCTTTGCTGACGATGGAGATGTGTCAGGTGGAAGTCGTTAGG
The DNA here is from genome assembly GCA_009783775.1 of Clostridiales bacterium. Classification (GTDB taxonomy): domain Bacteria; phylum Bacillota; class Clostridia; order Christensenellales; family CAG-138; genus WRCT01. Next base: position 23,163 of record WRCT01000008.1, read on the forward strand.
GGCTAGGGATTAGGGATTAGGGGCCAGGGGCTGGTTCGCTCACGCGGTTTTTTCTTTTAACCACGAAAAACACAAAAGGACACGAAAGCGCTGCGGCGGAAATTTTTTTGTGCTTTTTCGTGTCTTTCGTGGCAGAGAAAAACCCGCGTGAGCGATATTCGCGCCATTCACGTGGTTCGCGGTAAAAAATCCGTTCCCTATAGCAGCGCAACCGCCCGTGCCATCAGCTTGCTATACAGCGCGGTGTCCGTGGGGCTGAAGTTCTCGGCCGTGAAATAGTCGGCGGGGAACCAGGAAACGCCGCTGTTTTCGTCCGGCTTGACGGTGAGGGGCTGGTTTTCGTCCGCCCAAAGCAGATAGGAGACCGACAGGTGTATGTGCGCGGGCACCCACGACCCGCGCTTGAAATGCCCGAAGACCGGCAGCACGTCCAGCGAGCCGATATGGGGCGAGAGCGCGTGCACATGGAGCAGGCCCGTCTCCTCCCGCGCCTCGCGTTGGGCGACGGCCAGCAGGTCCGCGTCGCCGTCGGCATGGCCGCCCGTCCAGCCCCACGCGCCTCGTTGGTTGTGGTGCACGAGCAAGGCGCGGCGGCCGTCCGCGTTGACGATAAAGCCCGAGCCGGTCAGGTGGGCCAGGAGCCCGCGGCCCAATGTCGCCGGTCCGTGCCGGCGGCAGTAGTCGGCCATCAGGCGTTGGTCTACCGTTTCCTGTTCGGACTGCGGGGCGTAGGCCTCTATTTCGGATAAGAGTTTTTCAAAAATCATCGTTCATTTTCCTAACCAAGAATACCGCTGCGGCGGGGATTTATTTTAACCGCGAATGATGCGAACCGGGGCCCCCACCCAATTCGCAAATTGGGTGGGGTGGCAATGGCGCGAATGCCGCTGCGGCGGGAAGGTTTTTGCCACCACGAAAAGCACGAAAAGACA
>WRCT01000009.1 GCA_009783775.1 Clostridiales bacterium
GGCTACTCCACCGACGCGGATACCTTGGAATCCCTTTCGGGCGAGAGCGAGATCGTGGCCAAAATTTTAGAATACCGCACGCTGTCCAAGCTGCTCTCGACCTATGTGGTCGGGCTTTCCAAGGCCAAGTCCGAAAAGGACGGGCGAATCCACACGACCTTTCAGCAGTTTGTCACGGCCACGGGGCGCATTTCGAGCGTGGAGCCGAATTTGCAGAACATTCCTGTGCGCACGGCCTACGGGCGGGAGATCCGCAAGGCCTTTGTGGCCAGCCCGGGCAACGTGCTTTTGGACGCGGACTACTCGCAGATCGAGCTGCGGCTGCTGGCGCACGTCAGCGGGGATTCCGGCCTAATCGCGGCCTTTCAGAGCGGTCAGGATATCCACGCGCAGACGGCCTCGGAGGTCTTCCATGTGCCGCTTTCCGAGGTCACGGCCGAGCAGCGCGGCGCGGCCAAGGCGGTGAACTTCGGGATCGTCTATGGGATCAGCGACTTTGGGCTGGCCAAGAACCTGGGCATTTCGCGCAAGCAGGCGGGGCGGTATATCGCGGGCTATCTGGAACACTATCCGCAGGTCGCGCAATATATGAAGGATAGCGTGGCGCAGGCGCGGGAGAAGGGCTGCGCGCTGACGCTCTTTAACCGGCGGCGGCCGCTGCCGGAGATAGCCAGCAGCAATTTTAACGTGCGCTCCTTCGGGGAGCGTGTGGCGATGAATATGCCCATTCAGGGCAGCGCGGCGGACATTATCAAGCTGGCCATGATCGCCGTGCACAGGGAATTGGCGCGCGGCGGGTTCGCGGCCAGGCTAATTTTGCAGGTGCACGACGAACTGATCGTGGACGCGCCCGAGGCCGAGGCGGAGGCTGTGGCAAAGCTGATGACGGACTGTATGTGCGGCGTGGCGCAGCTGGCGGTGCCGTTGCACGCGGAGGTGAAAATGGGAAAGAGCTGGTATGATACGAAATGAGTGGGCAGTGGGCTCGCGTAGGGGCGATTATCAATCGCCCGCATAGCAGCGGGCAGTATATCATTGGCGTAACGGGCGGGATCGGCGCGGGCAAGTCCACCGTGGCGGCCATGCTGGGGGAGCTGGGCGCGGTTGTTTTGAGCGCGGATGAGATTTCACGGCGTGCGCTGGACGTAGGTACGCCCTGTTATGAAGAGGTATTGGCCTGGCTGGGAGATGAGATTCTTCTGCCCGACGGGGCGATAAACCGGCGGGCCGTGGCGGCGCTGGTGTTTGCGGACGAGAAGAAGCGGGAGCGGCTGAACGCCATCATTCACCCTTGGGTGCTGCGGGAGTTGCAAACGCGTACGAATGAGATTGCGGGCCTGCCACCCCACCAAGTCTGCGGACTTGGCGGGGACCCCGATGCCCGCAATGACGCAAATAAGGAAACCCGCAATGACGTAACCGTAGTTTGGGACGTGCCGCTGTTGTTTGAGAGCGGTTGGGCGAAGTTTGTGGACCATACCCTGCTTGTGACCGCGCCCGTGGAAGTGAGATTGCAACGGCTGGCATTGCCGCGCGGGGAGGCGCTGGCGCGCATGGCGGCGCAGTGGACGGACGAGGAAAAGGCGGCGCTGGCGGATGCGGTTCTTGAGAACGATGGCACGCTTGCCAAGTTGCGGCAGGCGGTTGAGAGTTTGTATGGTATACTGACTGTTGAATCTTTATCGGTGGTTCGTATGAGAAATCGCTGATTAAGTGTCCGTTCGCGTAGGGGCGATTATCAATCGCCCGCATAATGCACGCAAACAGGTGGTTTCGCGGGCAGCTAATAGCCGCCCCTACGCGGGATTTTCGTTAATCAGTGATTTGCATGAGAGAGGAAGGGGACAAATTTGATGAAGAAAGTGATCGGCGCGGTCGCCGTTTTGGCCTTGGCCGCCTTGCTGGCGCTTGGCTATACGCTGTGGATCCGTCCGGCGATTCTGCGCCGTCAGTATCCGCTGGCCTATTTGACTGAGGTATTGGCCCTGTCCGAGGAATACGGGCTGTCGCCCTCCTTTGTCTCCGCCGTAATCCTCTGTGAGAGTCGGAACAATCCGGACGCGGTCAGCCGGCGCGGCGCAACGGGACTCATGCAGCTTATGCCGCCCACCGCTGCGGAGATTGCGGAGAACCTGGGACTGCATGACTATTTGGAAAGCGCGTTGTTGGAGCCGCAAACCAATATCCGGTTCGGCTGCTATTATCTGAACTATTTGTTCGACCGTTTCGGCGATCGGCCCGCGCTGGTGCTGGCCGCCTATAACGCGGGGCCTACGCGGGTGCAGGGCTGGATCGAGGAATACGGTTTAGACGAGGCGGGCGCGCTGCAAGAAATCCCCTACCCCGAGACGGCAAAATATGTAGTGAAAGTGCAGAACGCGGAGAAAATGTACCGTATGTTATATGAAAAGGAATATACAAATGATTGAGATAATAATAGCAGTGGTCCTGCTGATCTTAGACCAAATTACCAAACACCTGGCTTTTCTGTATTGTCAGCAGCCCATTGTGCTGATCCCGGGCGTTTTAGAGCTTTCCTATGCCCAAAACACGGGCGCTGCCTGGGGCATACTGGACGGGCTCGGGGTCGTGCTGGTCGCGCTGGTTTTGGTCGTCTGCGCGCTGCTGGCCTGGTTCTATATCAAGAAACACAAGGTCATGCGCCCGATCTCCCGCGTGACGCTCGCGCTGATTTTCGCGGGCGCGCTGGGCAACGGTTTGGACCGGATCGCGCTGGGGTATGTGCGCGATATGATTTATTTTCGTTTGATCAACTTCCCCGTTTTCAACCTTGCCGACATCTGCATTACCATCGGCGCGGGGCTGTTTATCCTGGAGACCTTTTTCTTCAAAAACAACCTCTTTGATATTTGGGAGGATATGTGGAAGAACCGAAAAAAGAAGTAAGTGAGATTGCGGGTCAAGCCCGCAATGACGGTCGCAAGCAAGAGCGCATCATCATAGCGGATAAGGACGCGGCCCGTCTCGACGCGTATCTGGCAGAGGTCACAGAGCTCTCGCGCTCGCAGGCGCAGCGCCGGATCAAAGAGGGGCGCGTGCTGGTGAATGGTGCGCCCTGCAAGGTGAATCTGCCTGTCAAGCAGGGGGATTGCATTGCAGTGGACAGTGGACAGGTGACAGTGGACAGTGTAGAACCACAAGACATTCCGTTGGACATTGTATATGAGGACGATTTTCTTATCGTCATCAATAAGCCGCAGGGGCTGGTGGTGCACCCTGCGGCGGGCAATTCGGACGGCACGCTGGTCAACGCGCTGTTGTTTGCCGGCGTGGGATTATCCGGCCTGGGCGGCGATCTGCGGCCGGGCATTGTGCACCGCATTGATAAAATGACAAGCGGGCTGCTGGTGGTCGCCAAGGACGATAAGACCCACCTCGCGCTGGCGGAGCAGTTCGGGGCGCATACCGCGTCGCGCTCTTATCTCGCATTGGTGCACGGCAATATCAAAACCGACAGCGGTACGGTTGACGCGAATGTCGGCCGGCACCCAAAGCACCGCAAGAAGATGGCGGTGACGGCGGGCGGCAGGCACGCGGTCACGCACTACACGGTGCTGGCCCGTTTCGGCGTCGCGACCCTGCTGCGACTGGAATTGGAGACGGGGCGCACGCACCAGATCCGCGTGCATATGGCGCATCTCAAACACCCTGTGCTGGGGGACGAGGTCTACGGCACGGCCGCGCCCAAGCTGGGCCTGACGGGACAGGCCTTGCACGGTTTTGCCCTGCAATTTGTGCACCCCAAGACAGGGGAGCGCGTATCTTTTACCGCCCCACTGCCGCAGACGTTTTTGAGCGCGTTAAAGAAGTTGGGTTGGGACGGGACAAGTCCGGAAGGTTTGGAGGGGGTATTCTGTGAAAAAGTGGATTAGCGGCATATTGGCGGTTCTGCTTGCCGTCGCCTTGCTGGCCGCTTGCGACGGGTCGCCGGATACTGGCGCGCCGACGCTTGAGCCCATTTCCCCGCGAGAGGCGGCGCCGGAGACAGCCCCCACCGCCAATCCGGCGGACGAGGCATTTTGGGCGTTGGACTTGGAGTTGTTCTTATGGGCTGAGGCGCGCGGTGCGGCCTTGGGCGAATGGGGCGAGCGGGCGCACGCGCGGTTTATGGGCGAATGCAAGATGTGGCCGGATCGTCTTTCGGCCTTGGATCGGGACAGGCTCTCCCCCGCCCTGCAATTTGCATACGACGTTTATGCGCAGTATTTTACGCAGGAGCTGGCCTTTGAATCGCTGCTATTATACGCGGAGCCGCTGGACTTGTCTGACGGTCCGCAGAAAACATTAAAAGAGACCTTTGTATACTTTACTCTTACCCAAGAAACGGACGTGGAGGCCTACCTGACCCTGCTGGCCGATGTGCCGCGCTATTTGGCGGAGATCTTAACGCACGAGCAGGCGCGCGCGGCGGCCGGCTTGTTTATGACCGAGACCGCACTGGGGCAGGTGAGCGCGGACTGCCGGGCCGAGGCGGCGCAGGATAGCATAGATACCTTGACGGAGACCTTTGCCGCGCAGCTGGACCTGATGGAATTGAGCGACGCGTTGAAAGCGGAGTATCTGGGACGGCAAGTGGCATTGGCGCAGGGTTATGCCGGCGCCTTCCAAGCCCTGGCGGACGGGCTGTACCGGCTGGCGGGACAATGCAGAGAACCGGACGGACAGCGCGCGCTGGGTCCGCAGGCGATCGCTTACTATGCCGCCGCCCTGCAACGCGAAAGCGGAACAAACCTCTCACCCTATGAGGCGCTGATCCTGCTGGAGAACTATCGGGACAAGACCTACCTGGAGCTGGAGACCCGCCATCTGCTGAACCCGCAGCTTTTCAACTATGACAGCCTGCGCGGTTTTGATACGCCGCAGAAGAATTTGGACTATCTGCTTGACCTGCTGTCCGAGGTCTTTCGCCCGCTGTACGCGCACGAGTATAAGGTAATCGAAGTCCCGCCCGCCCTGCGGCAGGACGCGCCCGCCGTACACTTCGTGGCGTCGAAGTGTCCCGTCCTGGCGGTCAACCCCGACGCGGAGCCGGACATCTTAATGTACGCGCACGAGTACTACCCGGGACATCTGTATCAAAGCGTGTATCAGGATACCGCCGCCCATATGGGCAAGAATACGCCGCTCTTTTCGCACGTCATCGCGCCGGCGGGCTATCGTGAAGGCTGGGCCATGAACGCGGCGCGTGTCGTCGCGGAACGCGCGGATTATTTTGGCGCCGACTATCTGTTGGGCACACATTATTATGATCTGTTTATCCTGCTCAACTGCGCGATCGCGGGCTTGCAGGTCAATTATTTCGGCTATTCCTACGCGCAGCTGGGGGCGTATCTGGCCGACTACGGTCTGGAGGCAATGCTGGACGATATCTATGACCGTGCCGTGGATATGCCGCTCTATGATTTCGCGTTTATGCTGGGTTATTGCGCGCAGCAGGAGATCGAGGCCGCCTGCCAAAGCGTCTACGCGTTGGATCCCGCCGCGTATTATGCGCATTATCTCGATCTCGGGCCCGGGTACTTTAACCTGCTCTTGCCCGCCATGAAAGATTGGGCGAGGGATATTTAACCGAGAACCACTCGAATATCCGCTCACGCGGGGATATTAAACCACGAACCACACAAACCACACGAAAGAGGACTCGCTGTCATCTTGAGCGAAGCGAAAGATCTGAAATGAATACATTGCAAGATTCTTCACTTCGTTCAGAATGACAATTGTGTTCGCGTGGTTCGTGGTTTGAAAAAAGAAAGAAGTATGTTATACTGTTTGCTGAGGTAATAGAACTATGTCAAATGAAATGCCAAAACAATATGACCCGAAGTTGGTCGAAACAAAGTGGTACGAGGCCTGGGAGCGGGCCGGTTATTTTCACGCGGAGCCGAACGCGGAGAAAGCGCCCTATTGCATTGTGATCCCGCCGCCGAATATCACGGGCAAGCTGCACATGGGCCACGCGCTGGACAACACGATCCAGGACGTGCTGATCCGTTTCAAACGCATGAGCGGGTTTGAGACGCTTTGGATGCCCGGCACGGACCATGCGTCCATCGCGACCGAGGTGAAGATCATCGAGGAGATGGCCAGGCAAGGCCAGACCAAGCAGGACATCGGGCGCGAGGCGTTTTTGGAGCGGGCCTGGGCCTGGCGCAACGAGTACGGCACGGCCATCGTGCGGCAGCTGCGTTTCTTGGGCTCGTCCTGCGACTGGGCGCGGGAGCGGTTCACCATGGACGCGGGCTGCAACGCGGCCGTGCTTAAAGTGTTCAAGCAGCTCTATGACAAGGGCCTGATCTATCGCGGCGAGCGTATCATCAACTGGTGCCCCGACTGCGAGACCGCGCTTTCGGACGCGGAGGTCGAGTTCGTGCCGCAGGCCAGCCATCTCTGGCAGGTGCGCTATGACGCGCCGGATAAGAGCTATTCCATCACCGTAGCGACCACGCGGCCCGAGACGATCCTGGGCGACACGGGCGTGGCGGTGCATCCGGACGATCCGCGCTATCAGCACCTGATCGGCAAGACGGTCATCGTGCCCGAGACGGATCGGGAAGTGCCCATCGTGGCGGATACTTACTGTGAAATGGACTTCGGCACGGGCGCGGTGAAGGTCACGCCCGCGCATGACCCGAACGATTTTCTCATCGGCGAACGCTGTGGTCTGCCCGCCCTGCGCGTGTTTACGGACAGCGGCAAGGTGAACGAACACGGCGGCAAGTATGAGGGGCTGGACCGCTATGACTGCCGCGCGGCGATCGTGAGTAACCTCAAAGCCAGCGGGCATCTGGTCGCCACCAAGGACCACGAGCACAACGTCGGCACCTGCTACCGCTGCCACAATACGATCGAAACGATGATCTCCAAGCAGTGGTTTGTGTCCATGAAGCCTTTGGCCGAGCCCGCGCTCCAAGCCGTGCGCGAAGGCGCGATCCGCTTTGTGCCGGAGCGTTTTGCCAAGACCTATTACAACTGGATGGAGAGCATCCGCGACTGGTGTATTTCGCGCCAGCTCTGGTGGGGGCACCGTATCCCCGCCTGGTACTGCGACGATTGCGGCGCCATGCTGGTCGAGGAGACGGCGCCGGATCGCTGCCCCTGCGGTGGCGCGCTGCGACAGGACGAGGACGTGCTGGACACCTGGTTCAGCTCGGGGCTTTGGCCCTTCTCCACGCTGGGTTGGCCGGAAGCGACGCCGGAACTTCAGTATTTCTATCCCACCAGCACGCTGGTCACAGGCTATGACATCATCTTTTTCTGGGTCGCGCGCATGATCGTGTTCGGGCTGGAGGTCATGGGGCAGATCCCCTTTGACACGGTCTATGTGCACGGGCTGGTGCGCGACGCGCTGGGACGCAAGATGAGCAAATCATTGGGCAACGGCATTGACCCGCTGGAGATCATCGAGGCCTACGGCGCGGATTCGCTGCGGTTTTCGCTGGTGACCGGCAACGCCTCGGGCGCGGATATGCGGTTCTCCACGGGCAAGGCCGAGGCGGCGCGCAACTTCTGCAACAAGCTGTATAACGCGGCGCGGTTCTTGCGTTTGAGCCTGGAAGAGGGCAAGGCCTACGCCATTGACAAGGCGCGCCTGACCCTGCCGGATAAGTGGATCTTAACGCGGCTTTCCCAGACTGTGACCGAGGTCACGGAAAAGCTGAACGAGTTTGATTTGAACCACGCGGCGCAGAAGATCTATGACTTTATCTGGTCCGAATTCTGCGACTGGAGCATTGAGCTGGCCAAGCCCGCCCTGCATGGCGGCGACGCGGCCGAGAAGGAAAACGCGCTGGCTGTGCTGGTCCATGTCTTTGCACAGGCGATGAAGTTGCTGCACCCCTTCATGCCCTTTATTACGGAGGAGCTGTATCAGTTTATGCCGGACACCGGACAGACGATTATGACGGCGGCCTGGCCCGCAGTCGAGTCAGGCTTGGTTTTCGCAGCCGACGCAGCCGCCATGGAACAACTGATGGAGCTGATCCGGACCTGCCGCAATATGAGAGCGGAACGCCAAGTGCCGCCCGCGCAGAAGATCGCGCTGTTTATCGTCAGCCCGAATGCTGCGGCCTACGACGGATTGCAGGGGCATATCGGACGGCTGGTCGGGGCAAGCGAGGTGAAGATCTCTTGCCAAAACGAGATTGCGGGTCAAGCCCGCAATGACGAAAAAGGGACGCTGTCCGGCGACGTGCATCTAATCTGCGAGGGGATCGAGGCTTTTGTGCCCCTGGCCTCGCTGTCCGATCCGGCCAAAGAGCGGGCGCGTGTGGAGAAAGAGATCACGCGGCTGCAAGGCGAGATCGCGCGCGCGCAGAGCAAGCTTGCCAATGAGGGCTTTTTGGCGAAAGCGCCGGAGAAGGTGGTTGAGGAAGAGAGAATGAAGTTGAGTGTTCTTCAGGAGATGCTGGACAAGATTAGAGTGGAGTGTTGAGAGTGGAGAGTGGAGCGAAGGAAAAAACAGCTAATGCTGTTTTCATGGATTGTATTTTTGTCAATCCTCCGCCCTGCGGGCACCTCCTTTCAAAAGGAGGCTTATCGCTCTAACGTAAGGCTCCTTTTGAAAGGAGCTGTCACGAAGTGACTGAGGATTGACCGGATAGGAGGAGGACCGCTTATGGATTTTGAAACGATTATTATTTTAAGTGTCTTTACTACATTGCTGCTTGTTCCCCTCAATTTTGGTTTGCTGAAAAGCACCCGAAAATTAAAACAAATTGACCATAACGCGGAGGCAAAGCGATTTCGGAAAAAGTGGACGATGATACATTTCATTGATATTCCATTATTCCTTTTGACTGGTTTGGTATCCTCCATTTGGCTGCCCGCTTTCAGCTTTGATATAGGGTTTCTTGCTTTGTTTGTATACCTCCCCATTGTGCAGCTTACTGAGGCAGCACAGAGAAGGAAGTTGATTGCACAGCTGACAGGAGACGATCGTTGGGTGATGACGGGACGGTTTGAGTGAGAGTGGAGTGTTGAGAGTGGAGTGTGGAGCGAAGGAAAAAACAGCGCGGAGCGCTGTTTTCATGATACGTCATTGCGGGCGCCGACCCGCAATCTCTATCCTTGCTGCGCTCGGTCTGCTCCTGGTATTGCTTTTGATTGCCTGCGGTAAGGGCGAGGAAGTTCCGCTGCCCACGCAGCTCCTCACTCCTCACCCCCCACCCCTCACTGCCGCGCCCACGGCCATGCCTACCCCCACACCGACTGTGGCGCCCACGGCCATGCCTACCCCCACACCGACTGTGGCGCCCACGCCCACGCCCTTCCCGGTGGATATGACAGAGCTCGCGGGCAAGCTGGCCGTCATCTTTATCGACGTGGGCCACGGCGACAGCGCGCTGCTGATTGCACCGGACGGAAAAACCATGCTGATTGACGCGGGGCAATACCACGCCTTCCCCGCCATCGCGCGCGTGCTGGACGGTTTGGGTATTACGCGGCTGGACGCGGTGCTGGCCACGCACCCCGACAAGGACCATATCGGCGGCCTGTTTGATATTGTCGCGGCCTATGCGCCGCAGACCGCTTTTCTCGGCCCCATGTTTCAAAATGAGGACTGGGCGGACTTTGTGGCGGGGCTGGCCTATTATGAAGTCGACGTTGCATTTCCCGCGTCGGGCGACGATTTCGCCTTTGGCGAGGGGCTTGCCTATGATATCCTCGGGCCGGTGAAGACATACAAGGACGAAAACAATATGAGCCTGGTGTTTCGTGTGCGTTTCGGCGAGGTTTCGTTCTTGATGATGGGCGACGCGGAGAAAAAAAGCGTGGAGGATATACTGAAAAAGCACAAGCCGCTTTTACACGCTACCGTATTAAAGGCAGCGCACCACGGCAATCCCAAGGCCAACTCGCCCGCGTTTTTGCGCGCCGTTTCACCCGCCTACATGGTCATCTCCGCCAACCCTTTGGAAAAGCATGAGGAATTCTCCGCCAAGCTGCGGGAGCAACCGGAGAGCTCGGGGATCCAAATTTTCACCACATATGAAAACGGCACCGTCCTTTTTGTTATGGACGGTACCAATATCGAAGTGCGGTTTATTTAGTACGACACAACCAACCCGTTGATATTCGCGTACAGGCTGGAGACGCCGCGCGTTTCAAGAATGTGCACGATCAGTTTGGGGAAGGCCTCGCGCAGGCGTTGCTTGAGTTCGTTCGCGCGCTCGAGACAGTTGCAGTGCGCGATGATCAGGTCCTTGGGCAGGCGTTTTTTGCAGTCCTCGATGATATGCGCGAGCAGCGCGGCCAATGCCCTGCGATAGCCCCGCGCCTGGCCGAGCTGACAGATGACGCCGTCTTTCCCGCCCAGGATCGGCAGGATATGCAGCGTTTTGGCAAGCAGGGCCTTGATGCCCGAGAGCCGGCCGCTCTTTTGCAGGATGGTCAGGTCTTGCAGCACAAAGCTGGTCTTTTGCACTTTCATAAAGTCCGCGACATTTTGATTGACCTGCGCAAAATTTAAGCCCTCGCTTTCCCATTCCAGGATCTTGAGCGCGAGCAGCGTCTCACCGCAGACAGCGGACTTGCTGTCGATGATGGAGATTTGCGCGTCGGGGCTGGTTTCCAAAAAGATGTCCTTGCCCAAACACGCGCTGTTGTAGGTGCCGCTGAGTTCAGAGGACAGGGTGACGACATAGAGCCGGTCTGCGTCGCAGTCGTACTTTTCGGCAAACTCGCCCGGCGAGGGGCAGGCCGAGGTGGGGCAGGTTGTGGAATGGTTGATTTTATAGAGGAAGTCCTCCATGTCAAGGGTTTCGTCGTCGACGAATACCTCGTTGTCGACCCGAATCGTCAGCGGCACGGAGACCACCAGGCCCGAGTCCTTCATTGCCTGCGTCTGTTCACCGCAGCTGTCCATGATGATTTTGAAGCTCATAAGTTACCTTTCTTGGGACGAGATTGCGGGTCAAGCCCGCAATGACGTAGGGGGGTGTTAGATTTTTTTCGAGCAGGCGAGGCCCAGCACGCCCGGCCCGATGTGACAGCTGATGGAAAGCGACACCGTGTCCAGATAGATGTCATAGTCCGGGAAAGCCGCTTTGACCTCCCCGTAAAAGTCCTCTGCCGCCGCCTTGTCATGGGAGTAGCCGACCTGCAGCCACATATCCTCGGGGCCCGAACAACCCGCAAAGCGGGTGTCAAAGTCCTTTTGCATGGCCTCGATCAGCATTTTGCGCGCCTTTTTCGCGCCCTTGGCCTTGCCGTAGGAATCCAGCTTGTCGCCCTGGATCTGCAAAATCGGCTTGAGGTTGAGCACCGTGCCGATCGCCGCTGCGGAGGCTGTGATCCGGCCGCCCTTTTTCAGATATTGCAGGGTGTTGACCATGAGGTAGATGGCCGAGTTGGCCCGCTCCGCCTCCAGTTTTGCCCGAATCTCCGCCGCCGAAAGGCCCGCGTCGGCCAGGGCTTTGCCGTCCAATGCGGCCTGCCGCAGCGTGACGGACATACGACCGTTGTCCACGACCTGCACGCGGCCCTCATAGTCGCGCGCCAGCACGGTCGCCGTCTCAAAAGAGGCCGACAGCCCGCGCGAGGTGGGGATGTGCACAACCGCGTCATGCGTTTTTAGCAAACCGTCCCACAGGCTTAAGATCGGCTCGATGGAGGGCTGGGAAGTGGAGATGTTTGCGCCGCCCAGCAGCTTTTCAAAGAAGTCTGCCTGCGAGAACTCCACGTCCTCCAAAAACGTCTCGCCGTCCACCAAAAAGGGCATGGGCAGCACCCTAATGCCCAGTTCCCGTGCTTGCGCCTGCGTAATGCCGCTGTTGCTGTCGGTTATGATTGCTGCACTCATAATCTGCTGTCCCTCTTGCTTGCTTGTTTCATCATATCACATTTTTGAGGATAAGACCAACTTTTTATACTAATCTCAGTGAAAAACATGGAAAGGGTTTGCGCAAATGTTTTTCGTTTGGCAAGGCGCAGGAGCGAAACGTAGTAGGCGACCTACGTTGAGTGACGGCAACGCCGCCAAGCGGGAAACAGACCGCAAAGACTCCATGTTTTTAACTGAGATTAGTATTAGCCGAATCCGCCATAGAAACCACCGCCGCCGCCGTCCATCGGCTCCGGCACCTTTCCGCCAAAGCCTCCCGCCGCGTTTCGGGTCAGGCCCGCCAGCAGCCTGATCCGATAGAAGAGTCCGGCAAAGCCTATGGGTTTGGATAGCGTAATCTCTTTGTCTGTGCCGCTCTTATTGTCCCAATGAAAAATCTGTATGCCCTCTTTCTGATAGCTGTATAAGATATGCTGCAGGTCCGTTTGAATGCGCGCGGCCCGCACAGACACCCGAGAAATCCCCTGCTTTTTCAGAAAAAGCGCGGAGGGCATATCCTGGGGGAACACGCACCAGCGGTTGTCATACTTGCCCGGCACTTTCCCGCCGAACGCCATTCTGTCCGCGTCCAGCATAAAGGCGGGCGGGGCATTTGCTGAGATACGCAGGGAACGCAACGTTGCGGCATAGTCGTTCAACGCCCGCTGTATACCGGCGCAATCCACCAGCATTTGGCCTTCCAACGTATATACGCCGTTGTAAAGCGGCACGGGTCGATAGCCGATGCGCGCAAAAGCCAAGGCCACTTCCACCCCCTGCTTGCCCGGAATATCCAGCACCAGCATGGTGCGACTGTCAAATTTATAAGAAACTTCCAGGGTTTCCAGTGCTTGATTGCTGCCGGCAAAGAGACCGGAGAACAAAACGGGCTTGGCCCAAGCCGACCAGGGGGAGTCCTGCGGCGCCCATATTCTATAGATTCTTTCGTTTGCCTTCATTCAGCTTTGCTCCCCTCTGATCAAAATCGGAACATCCTGCGCGTGACCGTCAATGCGCGGCTTTGGACTCATTCTGCCGTAGAACCCTGCCGCTTTCCCGTCGACCGTAAACACGCCGAGGCAAAGATGCCGGGCTGCGCCGTCCGGCGCGGGAATCGGTTGGCTTAAAAATCTGCGCTGCGCCGCCCAATCCTTTGGGTGAAGTGTGGCCGCGCGGCGAATCCGTTTGAATTCCTTTGCCGGAATCGCCTCCCGAATGGAGATGCCCTCCCCCACTCTGCCGAAAGCGGGTTTATAAATCCAGTTTTCCTTGTCTCCGCCCAATCCTTTGGGCGCCCGCGTCTCGGGCAGGGCCGTTTGCCAGCCGGACAAGGCCAAGCCCAGTTTGTCCCAGACCAGCGGCAGGCGCTTGGATTGGGTCAGAATCGCCACGGGGTGGTTGCAGGAGGGGGTCTTTGTGTCAAAATACCCCTGCCAATCCGATCCGCGCGGCAGAGCGGTCAGCCACTCCAGCGGGAAAAAGCGTATCAGCGCGTCCACCGGCCCCTCGCAGCCCTCCGCGATACAGATGGCCCGCCCGTCGACCCAGCGGATATGGTCCGGCGCGGCATATACAGCCTCATAACCCTGCGCGGCAAAGGTGTCGCCCACAAACTGCATGACCTGTCGGTCGTCCGCATAGGACGTGGCGTGGACCAGAGCGACGCGTCCGCCCGCACGAATCTTCGGCGCAAAAGTCTGTAAAAGCAGGTTCCCAGTATGCTTTGGGGGCAACGCGCCGGCGAAAAACGGGGCGCAGAGCCGTGGCAGAACGGAGGCCTCCGCCAGCCCGCCCGGCACGTCGCTGTTGACCTCCGAAACGGCCCAGCCGTCCGCCGTGGGGTGAAAGTCAAAGCGCATCAGCCGCACATGATTTTTCTCTTCATAACCCGAAAGCCGCGGCAGAGCCCTTTGAATCTTGCGGGGCAGGGAAAGCGGTTTGGTGAGCGCAAGCCGTTTTGCCAGCGTTTTTTCCATTTGCACGGTCTCCGCCGCCAGTTGCTCGGCCAGGGTTTCCAACTCACGCGCCGTCTCGCTGTCCAGCAGGACGGCATGGCCCGCGATGGTGTCGTGGTCGCCCACCTGCGGGTCCCATTTATAGGCCTCGAAAATCACGCGTAAGCGATAATCGTGCCACTGTTCCTTGGGAATAGCGACCAGCTCAATCCGTCCGCTCATAAGGCGGGCAGCAGCGCAATGGCGACAATGGCAAACAGCAGTTGAAAGAGCGCCCAAAGCACGGAATACAGGCGGGGCTGCGTTTCTTCTTCCCGCGCGCGGTCGCCCTCGCCGCGTGCCCACAGCCGTTCGACCAGGATAAACAGCGCGGTGAGGGGCAGAACGGGCCAGCCCGCGCCGAACTCCACAACGGTCATACCCGCCGAGGTCCAGTCCCCTGCGGAGGCCCGCGCCAGAAGAAGGCCGCTCGCCAGCAGAAAACCGCCGAAACGGATCCCGCAATCCACGTCGCGGCCCACGGTAATGCGCGTAAAGGCCCGCGTGATTACGCCGGTCAGGCAGCCCAGCAGCGCCCACGCGCCCAGCCCCAAAAGTCCGGCAAAGGCCACGCACCACCAGCCGGGGCCGTCGCCCACATTCGCGCCGCAGTAAATCGCCATGCCGCCCAACGCGCCGCCGATCAGCGCGATCGCCGCGGCGTGGTTGTTGCGGTGCAGGGCGTCGTCGATCCAGGAGAGGTCGAAAAAGACGCGCATGAGTAGGAAGGTCAGCGCGAGCCAGGAAAAACCGATAACGGTATAGAAAGAGCGATAGAGTTCGTCGTCTACCACGTCAAACGACGCCCAGACGCGCAGGGTATAGCTCAAGCCGGCCAAAACGACGAACGGCAACATCCCAAACAGCCAGCGGATCGGCGTTTGGCGGCGCAAATCATCGCCGAGGAACAGGCAGCGGTACCATTTGATCAGGAACCACGCCGTTACAACCATCGTGCCGAGGAGGATGAAAAACTCTGCCGCGTCCATTTGTCGTCCCTTCAGACCTTTTGTGTTGCTGTTAAGTGCGCGATTTTTGAGACAGTTTTTCGTCAAGCAAGGAAGCCCCGACGACGCATACTGGAGGGCGTCTGCTAGGAGGGGCTGACGCCGCTAGGCGGAAAAATAGCCAAAAAGCGCGCGCTTGGGCAGAAACACGAGAGGTCTACTACAGATCATAATACTTCTGATATTCCATCGGGTGCGGGATCATGCCGATTTCGGCCGCGTCTTTGCGGATCTTACGCAGCTGGTTGTTGATGAGGTCCATGCTGAACACGTCCCCGTTGCGCAGGAAAGCATAGTCGGCCTCCAGCGCGTCGGCGGCCTCGTCGAGCGATTTGGGCAGGCCTTTGACCTTGGCTTTCTCCTCGTCGGTCAGGTTGTACATATTCTTGTCGTAGGGCCCGAAGTTCAGCGCGGTGGGGTCTAATTTGTTCTGAATGCCGTCGATCATCGCCATGGTCAGCGCGGCGTAGCAGAGATAGGGGTTGGCCATCGCGTCAGAGGGCCGAAACTCAAAGCGTTTGTCCTCGGGGCTCCTGGCGTAACCCGGCACGCGAATGACCGCGCTGCGGTTGGCCGTGGCAAAGCAGATCGTGACCGGCGCCTCGTAGCCCGGCACCAGCCGCTTGAAGGAGTTGGTCGAGGGGCAGACAAAGGCGGTCAGCGCGGCGGAGTGTTTGAGTATGCCCGCGATGGCGTGCAGTGCGGTGGGGCTCAGATCGGAATAGCCGCCCTTTTCGTAGAAGATGGGCTCGCCCTTGTGAAACATTTGCAGGTGCACGTGCATACCGCTGCCGCACTCGCCGTAGAAGGGTTTGGGCATGAAGGTGACCGTCTTGCCCTCGGCGATGGCGATGTTCTTGAGCAGATACTTGAGTTTCTGCGTGCGGTCGCCCATCTCGCGCAGGGTGCTAAACTCGACCTCGATCTCGACCTGGCCCGGGCCGCCGTTCTCGGAATGATGATACTTGACGGGAATGCCGTTCTCTTCCAGCACGCGCACGACCTTGCTGCGCAGGTTGTAGCTGACGTCGTAGGGCAGGTCCGCGTGATAGCCCTTGTTGCGCAGGACCTTGTAGCCCTTGTTGCCGTCGACCTCGTCATAGGGGCTGTCATAGGTATTCCAGCCGGCCTGGGCGGAGTCGAGGTGCGCCTCGATGTGGTTCACCTCGTTGCGGAACTCGATATTGTCGAGCACGAAAAACTCAAACTCGGGCCCGAAGAGGCAGCGGTCGGAGATGTCTGCGTCGCGCAGGAAAGCCTCGGCCTTGTCCGCCACATAGCGCGGATCGCTCTCAAAGCGCACATACTCGTCGGCAATCCGGTAGATATCGCCGATCATGGCGATCGTGGGGATCTCGGTAATCGGGTCCACGAAGGCGGAGCTGAGGTCGGGAATGAACACCATGTCCGACTTTTCCACCGTCAGAAAACCGTAGCTCGAACCGTCAAAACCGATGCCCTTGGTGAGCAGCGCGGGCGTAAAACGCTCCACGGGAATGGTGAGATGGTGCCAGCGGCCGTCCAGGTCGATCTGCTTAAAGTCCACCATTTGAATGTCGTGTTCTTGGGCGAGCGCTTCAAAATCTTCGTATGTTTTACACATAGTCCTATTCCTCCATGTTAATTCCCTTGTATTGTAATACCTTCGGCAAATAAAAGCAAACTTTATTTGCCGCGCATAAGATGATACAAAACATTTTGGGGGACGAAACTATGCCGACCGTTTTGATATTGAACCAGGACACGAACCGCATGGAGCGCTTTGAGCTCAATTGGGACAGCGCCATGCCCTATGTGACGGGCCGCACATTGACCGTGCGCGAGTTTCGCGGCAGCTCGTGCTCGAGCTTTCTGTGGAGCGACCGGCGCACGCTGGAGGCGTGGAACCGCACACGCGCGGCGTTCGGGCGGCCGATTTATGTGGGCTTTGCCTTCAAGCGGATCTGGGAGGGCGGCCACGCGGGGCAGTCCCAGCACTATGCGGGCACGGCCTTTGACGTGGGGCAGGACCTGAGCGCCGCGCTGCGGACCACGCTGCGCAACACCGCGCTGCAAACGCGGGCCTGGGTCTATGTCGAGCCGGCGGCCCTGACCCCGACCTGGGTGCATTTTGACCGGCGCGCGATCCCCTCTGCCTGCCCGAGCGGGGGCTATCCGGTGCTGCGCGAGGGGTCGCGGGGCAACTATGTGCTGATTTTGCAGGACGCGCTGAACACGCTGGGGTTTACCGGTTCGGGCCTGGACGGCCTGTTCGGCCCGGGCACGCGCGGCGTGGTGCAGCGGTATCAGCGGGCGAACTCGCTCACGGCGGACGGCATTGTGGGCTGTGCGACCTGGACCAGGTTAACCGGGCAGGTCGTAGGTCGGGGGCAAAGCGGGACCACATTAGCAAGGTGTTAAACTACATTATAGTTTGCACATTGTAGTTTATATATTAGCTCCGCAGCGGCGCGCCGTTGCGCGCCAGCGCTTCGATGATCGTCTCAAACGCCTGGCGGATCTCGGCCTCGGACAGGGTATGGTCGCTCGCCCGCAGGTTGAAGGTAAAGGCCAAGCTCTTTTTGCCGTGCGGCACGCCATGCCCGCGATAGGCGTCAAACAGCCGCACGTCGGAAATCAGCACGGGCTTGGTGTCTGCGCCCGCGATAATATCCGCGATCGCCGCCGACTCCGCGCCTGCGTCCACCACCACGGCCAGATCACGCGCGACCAAGGGATAGCGGGGCAGGGGCACAAAGGTGATGGCCTCGCTCTTGACCTGCCGCAGCGCGGAAAAGCTCAACTCCGCCATATAGACCGGCTGCGCGATGGAATAGGCCGCCAGCACATCGGGGTGGACCTGCCCCATCTCGCCCAGCAGGGTCTGCCCGCTGTAGACCGCGGCGCAGCGGCCCGGCTGAAAACCGTGCTCCCGCTTGGCCACAAAGCGCAGGTTCGGCACACGAAACACGCGCATAAGCTGCTCGACCGTGCCTTTGAGCGTGAAGAACGATTCCATCTCGCCAAAGTAGATCAGGCCAATCATCTTGCGCTCCTCGGGCAAAGCCTCCCCGCCCGCGATATGCACATTGCCCACTTCCATAAACCGCCCGTGTCCGGTGCGACGGCTCACGTTGCGTCCGGCGGACTCCAGCATACCCGAATACAAGCTGGTGCGCATGAGGCTCTGGTCCTCTCCGAAGGGGTTTTGGATACGCACGGCCTTGTTGCGGTCGTCGTCTTCATGGAAACCCAGCAACGCCAGCGCGGCGGGGCCGGTGAAGTTGAAGTTATACATCTCCAAACAACCGCAGCGCACCAGGCAGTCCTTCACCCCATCCTCGTCGCAAAAGGCCGGACCGATCTGCCCGCGGAAAGTCTCGCCGCGCATCAGCACGGGCGGAATGTTCTGGTAGCCGTACAGCCGCCCCACCTCCTCCGCGATGTCCGCGTCCGCCTCAATGCCGCTCTCAATGTCGCCGCGAAAATGCGGGACGGTCACCAGCAAGCCGCTCTCGGCCGGCGCGGCGGGAATATCAATCGTGGACAGCAGCTCCGCCATGGCCGCGCCGCTTAAATCCAGTCCCAAAATGCGGTTCACATGATCGGTGTCGATCGTGATCTGCCGTGGCGTCAGATCGGCCGCATTCGCGTCAATCACCTCGCCGTAGATCGTACCCGCATTAAGCTCACGCACCAGCGCGATCGCCCGTTCCAAAGCCATATAGGCGTTTACGGGCTCCACGCCCTTGGCAAAGCGGGCGGCGGCGTCCGTCACATGGCGCAGTTTTTTGGCGGTCTTGCGCACATTGCTGCCCAAAAACACCGCGCTTTCAAAGAGCACGGTTTTTGTCTCGGGCACGATCTCGGAGTTCAATCCGCCCATCACGCCCGCGATCGCCACGCCCTTCTTCGGGTCGGCGATCAGCAGCATATCCGCGTCCATCTTGTGCTGCTTTTCATCCAGCGTGGTGACGATCTCTCCCTCTGCCGCGCGGCGCACGATAATATGCCCCTCGGCCACGCAGGCCAGGTCAAAGGCGTGCAGCGGGTGCCCCATCTCCAGCAGAACATAGTTCGTGATGTCCACGATATTGTTGATCGGCCGCAGGCCGCAGGCGCGCAGCCGCCGCTGCATCCAGGCGGGCGACGGCCCGACACGGATATCCGTTACCACGCGCGCGCAGTAACGCGGGCAGAGCTTGGGCTCCTCCACCGTCACGCGCGCCAGATCGGCGGCGTTTTGATCATCCGCGATATGTGGGATTTCGGGCGCTTGGAAGGCCTGCCCCAAAGCGGCCGCCGCCTCACGCGCCAAGCCGAGAATGCTCAGGCAATCGGGGCGGTTCGGCGTGACCGAAAAGTCAAAGATGATATCGTCCTTGCCCAGGGCGGCCGCAATGTCCAGGCCCGGTTGCGTGTCGGGCGGCAAAATCAGAATCCCGTCCACGCCCGCGCCGGGACACTCGTCCTCGGTGAGCGCCAGCTCCTCGCCGGAGCAAAACATACCGAAACTGTCCACCCCGCGAATGTTCGCCGCGCCAAAGGTTTTCTCGCGGATTTTTGCGCCCTCGATCGCCACGGGCACGCACGCGCTCTCGAACACATTCGTCGCGTTGGTCAAAATCTGCACGGTCTTGTCGCCGATATCGACTTGACAAACCAACAGCTTATCTGCATTGGGGTGGGGCGCAAGCGAGACGATCCGGCCCGTGACCACGCCCGCCACGCCCGCCAGCTCCTTCTCCGTGCCTTCCAGCTCAAAGCCGCGCCACATCATACGCTCGGCGAAGTCCGCGTCGCTCACGTTAAAGTCTACATATTCACATAACCAGGATTTTGGTAGTTTCATGTTGTTTTTGCCTCCTTATTGGCTAAACTTTTGCATCAGAGTGAAGAGTGGGGAGTGGAGAGTGGAATGGAGGAGTGCCCTTCGGACACAATTAGATGGGTTTTTATAACCATTAAGATGAAAACTGCAGAGCAGTTTTTTCCTTCACTCCACTCTCCACTCTCAACACTCCACTCTTATTGAAATTGTCTCAAGAACCGCGCGTCGTTTTCATATTCCAAGCGGATATCCGTAATGCCGTACTTTAAGCTCGTCATGCGGTCCACGCCCAGCCCGAAGGCAAAGGCGCTCCACTCCTTCGGGTCCAGGCCGCAGTTCTCCAACTCGTGCGGATTCGTCATGCCGCAGCCTAAAAGCTCGATCCAGCCCGTGCCCTTACACACGCGGCAGCCCGTACCGCCGCAGATCGTGCAGCTCATGTCCAGCTCCGCCGAGGGCTCGGTAAACGGGAAGTAAGACGGGCGCAGCCGCGTCTTGACGTCCTCGCCGAACAGCGCGTGAATGAACGAATCCAGCGTGCCCTTGAGGTTGGCCATGTTCAGGTTTTTGTCCACCACAAAGCCTTCCATCTGCATGAAGACGGGGGAGTGGCTGGCGTCCACCTCGTCCACGCGGAACACGCGCCCCGGCATGATCAGGCGAAACGGCGGTTTGAGCGTTTGCAGCGCGCGCGCCTCCAGCGGTGAGGTATGCGTGCGCAGCACCACGTTTTCGTCGATGTAAAACGTGTCCTGCATATCCCGTGCCGGATGATCCTTCGGCAGATTCAGCAGCGTGAAATTATAGTCGTCCAACTCGATCTCCGGCCCGTCGAACATGGAAAAGCCCATGCCGACCAGCGTGTCGCGGATCGTGCGATAGGTCTGCGTCATCGGGTGCAGCGCGCCTGCGGGCAGGGGCACCAGGCCCGGCTCGGTCACGTCCAGCGCCTCGGCCGCGAACAGCCGCTCGCGGGCGGCGGCGCGGATCAAAGCCAGGCGATCGCCCAACAGGGCTTCCAGCTCCTGCTTGGCCGCGTTGACCAGGCGCCCGATCTCGGCCCGCTCCTCGGCCGAAAGCTGCCCCATCGTGCGCAGAATGGCCGTCAGGCGTCCGTTCTTGCCGAAGATCTCCTGGCGCAGCGTCTCCAGCTCCTGCTCACCCTCGGCCGTTTTCAGCTTTGCCAGCGCCTCCGTATGAACTTGTTTTAAGATATCCAGCATACATTTCCTCCCAATAAAAAACGCCCCAAACACATGGGACGTTTACTCAACGCGGTACCACCCAATTTCACATAGCATTAAACGCTATGACTCATTGTCTGCTGTAACGGGCAGACCCGGCGCCGACTACACACAAAAAATGTTTTCCCCGACGCGGCTCACGGGCGAACTTACGTCTTTCTTCCTGTGTTTCGTTTCCACCGTCCGAAACTCTCTGCAACAGTTCAAGAAAAACTTTTCCCGATCCCAGCCGTTAGCGTTATTATATGCGCTTTTTCCTGTTTGTCAAATTAAATTTCTATACCGGTGGCCAGAATCTGCTTGACAAAGGGATTGCCCCGTTCGATCTCTGAGGTTTGAAACGCAATCGGCTCAAAGAACACGCCCCTATACCCGTCTGTCAAATCCAGCAGGTTCATCATAATGTCCACCCTGCGCTTGCCGCCGAAATCACGCAAAAAGAAACAGAGGTCAATATCGCTGCCCACGTTGGAAGTGCCTTTGGCATAGGAGCCAAACAGGATGGCTTTGTCCACGGGCAAAGCACGTTTTACATCTGCGGCATAGCGTTTGGCTATCCGTCTTGTGGCTTCAACGTCAGCAACCATGCGAAAACCTCCTTTGTCTCGTTGTAAATTGTAGTCGCTTCTTCCTTGTGAATCTGTTCGCTCACCCTGCTGATATAATCGGGATTAGGTATTGTTGTACGCTTGTCAAACGAGAATCATGACGCGGCATACGTCTCCGCGCTCAGCAAATACGCATTGACATAATGCAGCTTTGTTTTCCGGACCGCTGCGGCAAAATCATAATCCAAACCGTTCAGATAACTGTGATAGGCCTCGATGATGATGGTTGCCATATCATCAGCGAAGTAAATCTTTTCCTTGCGGAAAAGAATGGTCAGCCTATTTGGCGTGCCGTGTGTCCAGTTGTTACGAATCCACTGCCTCAAGCCGGAAGGATACATGGGGAGCGCGTCCGCTTCTATGGCCCTCAATGCCACCTTTTCCTCAACGCTTAAAACCTTATCCAGCTCTGAAAAACACTCCGCCAGGCTGCGGGGCACAAGGACCGAATCATCACAGTCCTCCTCAATCTTTTTCCAATCGTCCGCGCTTATGGGAACAAACACCTTGTCGTAGTATTTTTCCAGCTCTTTGTCGGTCAGCACGACGTTTCCGTTCTCCCATTTACCGACATACACGATTTTATAACCGAACAGATAATCTTCATCCGCCACGGACAAGCGAACGGTCCCATTCAACAGGCTATTCGCCAGCGTTCCCTCCACCCGAAGATACTCCTCGTATGGCGTGCCAAAGTATGAAGTAATCTGCAAAAACGGCCCGTTTGCCACACCGTTTTCATAGTAGGCACGTTTTAGCAATAAACGCTGTAAGCACCCCTCCTTGCCCAGAACGGCGAGACCGCACCATTCGTCCTCGCTCGGGACATAGAAATGCTCCTCCAATAGGGAAAACCCATCTTTCCGGTCATTCTTCCAAGTACCTGCAGCCAGGCTTTCTACGGTGGTCAGGTGCAAATTGGCTACATAAGCCGTCCGCAGCATGCCGAGCCCGTTCTTCTGCAGCTCGGTCACCTCCCCGACATAGCGCGCGTAGAGAAACCCCTGCGTCTGTTGGTTCAGCCCCGCCGAATCCGCGTCGGGATACTCAAGCGCCCACAGCTCCCGCTCCGCCATCGCGTTCTCCATGTCCTTCTTCGCCAGATCCAGCTTGATTTGGCCGAGATAGTCAATCCACTCAATCGTCGCATACGCCTGCAAAGCCGTCACGGGAATATAAAGCTCGGTCCCGACGCGAATGGAATCCACGACCGCCTCGTCCACCAAAACATCCGTACTGTCATTTAATACGATCACAGGCTTTCTCGCGTTTTCCGCCGGCTTTTTGACATTGATATAAGCCTGCGTCGGCAAAGCAACTTCTTTCCCATAGTTGCGCGTAATGACCATGTTTTTATCCGCCGGATTGCGCGCCACATCAAAACCGTAATTGTCCAACTCTCCTGCGGGAATAAAGACCATACCCAAACAAACCTGCGAGCGAATCGGCTGCTCGTCGATGAAAACCACCACGTTCTCCTCGAACCTTATCGCGCTGATATCGGTTTGCTCAAACAGGAACGGCTCATTGAGCTCGCTCTTGACGGGCAATGCGGGTGTGGGTTCAGGCGTGGCAGTGGGCAACGGGTCAGTAGGGCGGGGGCTTGCTCCCGCCGCAGTGGTGGGTTGAAGTGTCGGGTCCACAGTCGGCGCGGCGGTCGGCGCGGGCGTAACCGGCGCCTCGACCTGTTCCAGGGTAGCCCCGCTTTGCCAGGCGTAAAACAAATAACCCGCCGCCCCCAAAAAGACGGCGATCACCATCGCGCAGAATAGGCCGATCAAAACTTTTTTCATGTTCAAATTTCTCCTAATGCTTTCTCCAACGTCATCGGGATCTCAAAATATTCCTCGCAGCCAACCAGCGCCTCGGCAGGCGGCAGACCGATCAGTTCCGTTTCCACCACGGCAAACCCCAAACGGGCCGCCGCTTCTTTTACCCGCGCAAACACTTGGGCCAAAGGCGTGGCGCGAAAATCGCAGACATTCATGGAAACCTGCGCAGCGTTGCGCTCTGCCAAATACAGCCCCAGCGCCTTTACACCGTCCAGCCCGCCGGAGGACGCGCGAACCCGCCGCGCGATCTCCCGCGCGACCGATACATCATCGGTATTCAATACCATATTGCAC
>WRCT01000010.1 GCA_009783775.1 Clostridiales bacterium
ACGTCTTCCAGACCGCGCCCAATCTAAACATCCGCGCCAATTCCGACGCTCTGGAATCCCTGCTCCCCTACAACGCGCCCGGGCATTGTCACGTTATTTAATATTTGTATTTGACGCTTACCCTGTTTTGGAGTGGTTTGACTATAATTAAAAATGCTGAATGATATGTACAAAACAGCCCCTGCGCGGGGCTGTTTTTTTGCTATGTTTTTTGTTCCAGCGCCCGCCGCACGGCTTGCAGGGGAGCAAAGTCCTTGATCTCCTGCGCGTATACGAGGGCTTTTTTCATGTGATGTTCTTCTACAAATAATTCACGAGGATAACGCGGCAATACACTGTAGGTCGAAAGCACCTCGCATTGGTCATATATCTCGTTGAAACTCGGGTCAATCACAGCGCATTTGCCGCAAAGAAAATCAAGATTGTGAATCCTTGGCGGTTCTGTCCCCTCGTGATACAGCAAAAACCCTTTCAGGTTCTTCTCTACCGACTGCTGGCACAGAAAACAAACCAGTTGCAAATGCACCGGATAGCGCGCAGCAGCTCCTTGGGCCGAAAGCAGATCCATATCCGCATAGTGAAACCATTCCAGGATATAATCAGTATCCATGAAGAGAGACTCCTTTCTGCGCGATTGTCCTTTCCAAAGTGGGACCGTCTTTTCTGCGGTTGAAGACGCTGGAACGGCCTACAAGCAAATCCATGGGCATGGTTCTTTTATGTCGCGATTCTTTGCGGATGGCCGCGCCAATATCAACCAGGTCTCCGGCTGTTTCCGGCACGACCACATAGATGTCCAGATCGCTGTCCTCGGTGGGCGTGCCATAGGCATAGGACCCGAACAGATAAATCGCCTCTGCCGGAACCGCGTTTAGCACGCTTTCTTTTATGATTTCCAGTTCCCTCTGTATGCGCTCGTCCATTTGATTGCCTGCCTTTACATTTATATTATAGGCAACCGGCCGAAAAATAGCAAGTGAAAGTGATTTTGCTGTTTCTTATTTTTCCATCAGTTTCTCGATCGCCATGCGGTAGCCCGCAAAGCCGTGGCCCGAGAAGGTGGCCAGGCAGGCGTGGCGAATGAAGGAGATTTTGCGAAAGTCTTCGCGCGCGCAAACGTCGGAGAGATGGACTTCGACGGTCGGCAGGGCAACGGCTTTTAACGCGTCTAAAATGGCGACGCTGGTGTGCGTGTAGGCGGCGGGATTGATGATGATTCCGTCGAAGGTCTCCAGCGCGCTTTGGATCTTATCCACGATCACGCCCTCATGATTGGACTGAAAGCAGGTGATTTGCGCGCCCAACTCCGCTCCTGCGCTTTGAATGTAGGCCAGCAGATCCTCATAAGTTTGGCTGCCGTAAATATTGGTTTCCCGAATGCCCAGCAGGTTGAGATTGGGCCCGTTGATGACTAAAATTCGCATACTATTCTCTCCAGTTCTTTGCTATCATTGTCGCAGTTTTCTGTTACGGTCAGACGTTTTTGCGCCAGGTCACGGTAGATGGGATAGCGTGTTTTATACAGCGCGGCCAAATCAACCGACAGCGGGCGGTCGTCTGTGGCGAGGCGGTCAAGGGCGCGGTCCACAAAGATAATCCGTCCGTTTTGGCGCAGGGCAAGGCGGTTCACTTCGGCCAATACGCTGCCCCCGCCTGTGGCGATGACCCGGCCGGTTTGCTTTGCGACCTCCGCAACGACTGCGCTTTCCAATTGACGGAAGTGGGCCTCGCCGCTTTCTGAAATGATCTCGGCAGGGCCGCGGCCCATGCGTTCGTCGGTATCGACAAAGACCAGTCCCAGCCGCTCCGCCAGCGCTTTTCCCAATGTGCTCTTGCCGCAGCCCGGCATACCGATCAGCACGATATTGGAGAATTGGCGTTCTGTTTTGACGAGGGTATCTTCTATCAGCGCCTCATCTAAATCCAGGTCAAAGAACAGCTTGTGCGCGTAGAAGGCCTGTGCCACCAGCATGGGCAGGCCGCCCGCGGCGGGAATGCCCCTGTCCTCTGCCGCCAGGACCAGGCGCGTTTTGTTCGGGTTGTAGATCACATCGAGCAGGCCGGACAGGTTGGGGAAGGCGACAAGGTCCACGAGTTGGCTCTCGTTGTTTGGGTACATTCCCACGGGCGTGGTATTGATTAAGATATCTGCGTTCGCGTGGTCTTTGTGGCTGCCAAAATTGTCGCGGGAGATTGTGACAACTTCCCGCGCGCCGCCATCTTTTGCCGCGATCAGGGCTGTTTTGGCCGTGCCGCCGCTGCCCAGGATCACGACTTTCTTGCCGTCGAATGAGATGCCCGCCCGCCGCGCCAGATAGCAAAAGCCCTGCAGGTCCGTGTTGCAGCCGAAAAGCTTGCCGCCGCGATTGACAAGGGTATTGACGCTGCCAACGCGCGCCGCCGTTTCGGACAGTTCGCAGTAGGGAATTACGGCCTGCTTATAGGGAATGGTTACGTTGATACCGCAGAAGGTCGGCGCGGTTAGAAAGCGAGGCAGCTCTTCGGGGGACAGTTCCAACAATTCATAGTCGGGATTGCCCAGCAGCCCATGTATGGTCTGGGAGTAACTGTGCCCCAGTTTTTCGCCGATCAAACCGTACTTCATTTCTCGGAGTAATTGCCCAGGAAAACAAACTTTTCCGCCGAGACCTCCAGCTGCGCCAGCAGGTTTAATGCGGTCTGATCATGCAGTTCGGCCTCAAAATCGGCATAGAACATGAACTCGAAATCCTTGCCGGGTATCGGGCGGCTCTCCAGCTTGTTGAGGTTGACGCCCAGCGCGGAGAACTTGGAGATCACGCCATAGAGCGAGCCGGGGCGGTGCGGTACGGTGAACATAATGCTGATTTTGTCCGCGCCCGGGTATATCTCCATTTCCTTTGCAATGCAGATAAAGCGCGTATAGTTGTGGTCGCTCAATGCGATTTCATCGGACAGGCTGACCAGATTGTAAAGCGCGCCGCAGTCCGCGCTGGCGATGGCGGCCAGGTCCGTGCGCTGCGATTCGGCGACCAGCTTGGCGGCGGTGGCGGTGTTGTCGCAGGCGGTGATCTTGACGTTCGGCAGGGTTTTCAAAAACGCGCTGCACTGGCCCAAAGCCTGCTCGTGGGAGACGATCTCGCGGATGTCCGCCAGTTCCGTGCCCGATTTGGCCAGCAGGGCGTGTTCGATCTTCACCTTAATGCTCTTGACGATGTGGAAGTGGTTGCGGCGCATGAGGTCATAGACCTCGCCGACCGAGCCCCACAGGCTGTTTTCGATGGGCAGGATGCCGTAGCGGCACAGGCCCTTGTTCACCGCCGTGAAGACCGCGTCAAAGCCGGAAAAATACATGATGTTCGGGCGGGAGAACAGGCGGTCGCAGGCGAGCTGCGAGTTCGAGCCCTCAATACCCTGGCAGGCGACGACCGCGCTCTTGGGAAAGAGGGGCGGCGTCCCGGCCATCGCCTCCTGCACGCGCTGCACCAGCGCGGAGTTCTGATAGAGGCTCCGGCTCTGATAGGCGCGGGAGAGGTCAAAAAGCGAGGTGAACAGCACTTTCGTGTAACCCGCCATCTCGTCGTCCTGGCCTTCGGTGACGCGTGCCAATACCTCCCGCTCGCGCGAGGCGTTCAGCACGGGCAGGCTGTGTTCTTCCTTGTACTTTGCCATCTCCAGTACCTGGTGCATTCTCTGTTCAAAGAGTGATTTTAGCTGATCGTCTATGCAATCAATTTCATTTCTGATGTCTGTGATTTCCATGATTCTAACCTTTCAGTATTAAGTCCAGTATGGCGATTGCCGCCGCCGTTTCCACGCAGGGCAGGGCGCGGGGCACGATGCAGGGGTCGTGCCTGCCGCCGATGCAGAGTTTGACGTTTTCGCCCGTTTGCAGATTGACCGAGTCCTGCTCCTTGGCGATCGAGGGCGTGGGTTTGATCGCGGCGCGGAAGATGAGCGGCAGGCCCGTGGCAATACCGCCCAGCACGCCGCCCGCGTGGTTGGTGAGCGGGCGCACCTGCCCGTCCTGCCGGCCGTAGGGGTCGTTGTGCTGACTGCCGCGCATAGCCGCAGCGGCAAAACCCGCGCCGAACTCAATGCCGCGTACTGCCGGAATGGCGAACACGGCGGCGGCGATACGGTTCTCCAGCCCGTCGAACATGGGCTCGCCCAGCCCCTGCGGCAGACCGGTCACGGTGCATTCGATGATGCCGCCCAGCGAATCGCCTTCAGCGGCTGCGGCGGCGATAGCGTCGAGCATTTCTTGGTTTAAGGCTTGCCCCTTTACAGCTCCGATTTGAATCGCGTTCGCTTGCGCTCTTATCCCCCGCCCCTCCAGGATCTGCAGGCAAAGCGCGCCCGCAAAACATAGCGGCAGGGTCAGGCGGCCCGAGAAATGCCCGCCGCCCCTTGGGTCCGCCGCGCCGCCGTATTTGACATGGGCGTTGCAGTCCGCGTGCGAGGGGCGCGGGATAAAACGCAGCGGCTCGTAGTCCGCGCTTTTGGCGTCCTTGTTCTCAAACAGCACGCAAAGCGGCGCGCCGCAGGTCCTGCCCTCAGAAAGACCGGAGACAATGCGCGGGATATCGGCCTCGGCGCGCAGGGTGGACCAGGCGTTTTGGCCGCCCTGCCTGCGTTTTAGGAAGGTCTGTATGCGTTCCATATCCGGCGCAAAGCCGGCGGGCAGGCCGTCAATCACCGCGCCCAGCATTTCGGAATGCGACTGCCCGAAAACTTGTACTTTGAAATTCGTTCCAAAACTAGACGACATGGGCTTTTCCTCCAAGCGTATTAAAATCGGCAAAGAAGTTGGGATAGGATTTTTGAGCCGCTTCCGCGCCTTCGATGACCACTTGCCGCTCACAGATACAGGAGGCGATGGCCGCCGCCATGACAATGCGGTGATCGCCTGCGCCGTCCACCGTGCCGCCCGTCAGGCGCCCTGTGCCGTGGATCGTTAAGGCGTTGTCGTCGGCGTCTGCCTTGGCGCCCAGCGCGCGCAGCATGGCTGTGACGGTCGCGACGCGGTCGCTCTCTTTTAAGCGCAGCCGCCGAATGTTGGTTATGCGGGTCGTGGCCCGCTTGCCTGCGGCGTATACGGCCAGGATCGGGACCAGGTCGGGGATCTCGCCCGCGTCGATTTCGGCGTTGTCCTTGACCGCTGAAAAGAGCCTGTCCTTTTGCAGGGAGTTGGGCCCCAAGCCCGTCACTTCCGCGCCGGCAGCCAGCCAGAATGCGGCGTTGGACCAGTCGCCCTCGACGCGCAGTTCGCCGGGGGAGCGGTAGGTTTGGCCGCTTGGGATGAGGTAGCCGTCGGACGTTTGTTCTATCGTGATACCGAAAGTACGCAGGACTTCGAGGGTCATGGACACGTAGCCGGAGGATTCCAATGGAGTAGTTAGTGAAATTCTTGACGGGCGGGCTGACCCCGCCCCTACAAGGGGCAACGCAAAGAGCAGGCCGGAGATGTATTGGGAGCTGATATTGCCGGGCAGGGCGTAATCGCCGGCTCGCAAGCGGCCTTGCACGGTGATGGGCAGGGTTTGGGAGTCAAAGGCGCAGCCGTTTTGAGACATGGTCTCGCAGAGGGTGTCAAAGGGGCGGGTCAGCAAACTGCCCTCGCCGGTGATGGTTGCGTGGCCTGTCAGGGCCGCCGCGACGGGCAGCAGCAGGCGCGCCGTGGTGCCGCTCTCGCCGCAGGGGACAATGGGGTTGGTTTGCGCCTTGATTGGCGTGACGTGAATGACGCCGCCAACTACCTGAATCTCCGCGCCCAAAGCGGTCAGCGCGCCGATCGTCGCCCGCATATCAGCAGACAGCTGCGCGCAATGAATGAGGGTAGGCTTATCCGCCAGCGCGGCGGCGATTTGTATGCGGTGCGCGTAGGACTTGGATGGAATGGCGGCGATGGTTCCGGCCAGTTTTGTTGGCGTAATAACGATATTCATGAGAAATGGTTTTCCAATTCAGTGACATTTATTTCGTGCAGATACGCTTCTCCGATGGTTTTCAAGCGCACCAGGGAGATTTTGCCGCCGCTGCGTTTTTTGTCGGAGAGCGCGGCCTCGGCCAGTTCCTTGGCGCTGTAGGGGCAGCGGGTGTCGATGCCGTGACTTTGCAGCAAGGCTTGGATTTGTCCGGCGAAGGCCCCGCCCATAATCACCATGCCCATGCCGACCGCGTGGCCGTGGGAGATTTTGTAGCCGCTTTGCTTTTCGATCGCGTGGCCGGGCGTGTGCCCGAAGTTGAGCAGTTGGCGCTCGCCCTTGTCAAACTCGTCCTTCTCGACAAGTACGCGCTTGATGTCCACACAGGTAGCCACAATGTTTTCCAGCTCTTGGTCTATGTCGCCCGCGAGGGTGTCAAAGAGTGCGCGGTCGGCGATGCAGCCGTATTTGACCGCCTCGCAGAGACCGTCCCGGAACACTTCCGGCGGCAGGGTGGCAAAGACGTCGGGGTCACAGAACACCGCGATGGGTTGATGAAAGGCCCCTGCCAGGTTTTTGCCTGCCGCTAGATTCACGCCCGTCTTGCCGCCGACGGAGGAGTCGATGGCCGCCAGAAAGGTCGTCGGGATCTGCACATAGGGCACGCCGCGCAGGTAGGCCGCCGCGGCAAAGCCCGCGAGATCGCCCGTGACGCCGCCGCCTAAAGCCACGACCAGATCGGCACGAGTAATCCCCTCCCCTGCCATTGCCTCCAGCAATTCGGCCAAAGTGTCCATATTCTTGGCGCGCTCGCCGTTCGGGAATACGAAGGAATGCACGGCAAATCCCGCGTTCTCATAGGATTGCTTTACGGTTCCGCCATAGAGCGCGTACACGATATCATCGCTCACGAGCATGACCCGGCAGGGCTTTTTCACCTGCGCCGTCAAAGGGCCGCATTGCGGCAGCAGACCACGTTCTATGTGGACACAATATGGTGTCTTTGTGTTTATCAAAATACTTGTCATCTCACTAGCCCCTGTCCACTGTCCACTGTCCACTGCGGCGGGCGATTGATAATCGCCCCTACGCGAGTGCCCTACCCAATGGCCTCCTTGGCCAGCTTGCCCTCGCGCAGCATACGTTTCATGCCCTCTTTATCGCCCTCGCGCAGGGCATTGGCGTAGTCACGCAGGCGGTCGGCCAAGCCCTCGATCTCCGCCGTCAGATTCTCTTTGTTTTCAAAGAAGAGTTCGGTCCAGAGTTCCTCATTCAGCCAGGCCACGCGGGTCAGGTCCTTATAGCTACCCGCCGTAAAGCCCATGTGTTTGGGCGCGATATCGCTCTTGATGTAGGCGTTGGAGACCACGTGCGCCAGCTGGGAGGTGAAGGCGATGATCTTGTCGTGCTCGCCAGCCTCGGTGATCGTCACCTTCATAAAACCTAGGCTCGTAAACAGCACCTCGGCGGCCTTTAATGCGATCAAATTCGTGAAACGGTCCTTGCACAGGATCATGGTCGCGCCGTCGAAGAGATGGGAGTAGGAGCTTTCAAAGCCTGTCTTTTCGATACCCTGCATGGGGTGGCCGCCGATGAAGTACATACCGTGGCCCGCTACCCATTCGGACAGGGCCTCGCAGATGTTGCCTTTGACGCCCGCGCAGTCCACGATGACGACACCCTTTTTGAAGCTGCCGATGTTGTCCTTGACAAAGGAGATGATGTCGGTGGGATAGAGCGCCAGCAGCAGCATATCGCATTTGTCGTAAAGCGCGGGGGTCAGCGCGGCGTCCATGGCGTTTTGACGCAGCGCGATTTCCATGACCTCCTGCCTCTTGTCCATGCCGTAGACAGTATGCGTGGTGTTGGCCTTGATGGCCTTGGCAAGCGAGCCGCCGATGAGGCCCAAACCGATGACGCCGATTGTTTTATCCATTTTGTTCTCCTTCTTGTTGGTGTTGAGAGTTGAGAGATAAGAGTTGAGTGAAGGTTAAAACAGCGCCGCTGTTTTTTCTAATCTAAACTGCGTCAGCAGTTTTTTCATTCACTCCACTCTCAACTCTTAACACTCCACTCTTTATTGAAATTCTGCCCGAAGTTGCAGCAGCGGATTGATTCTTGAGACCAGCGACGCGAAGGCCGCCGGCGTGATGGACTGCGGGCCGTCGCAGAGCGCGGCGGCGGGATTGTGGTGCACCTCAATAATCAGGCCGTCTGCGCCCGCGGCGACCGCCGCCAATGACATGGGCGCTACGTGACGGGCGATGCCGATCGCGTGGCTGGGGTCGATCATCACGGGCAGGTGCGACAGCTCTTTGAGCACGGGAATCGCCGAGAGATCCAGCGTGTTTCGCGTTGCGGTCTCGAAGGTGCGAATGCCGCGCTCGCAGAGGATCACCTTGCTGTTGCCGCCCGACATGATATACTCCGCGCTCATTAGAAACTCTTCCAACGTATTGGCCAGGCCGCGTTTTAACAGGATCGGTTTGTTCACGCTGCCCAGCTCTTTGAGCAGTTCAAAGTTCTGCATATTGCGCGCGCCGACCTGGATGATGTCCACTTCCTCGAAGAGCGGCAGCTGGGAGACGTCCATGATCTCCGTCACGATGGGCAGGCCGGTCTCGCGTTTGGCCTCGAGCAGGAAGGAAATACCCTCGCCGCGCAGACCCTGGAAGGCATAGGGCGAGGAGCGCGGTTTGAACGCGCCGCCGCGCATCATGTGCGCGCCCGCCGCCTTGACCTCCTGCGCGATACCGCAGATCTGCTCCCGCGATTCCACGGAGCAGGGGCCCGCGATCAGCATGAAGTGCCCGCCGCCGATGGTCGCACCGCCCGCCGTGATCACCGTGTCGTCGGGGTGGAACTTGCGGTTCGCATTTTTATAGGGCTCCTGGATCCGCTTGACGTCCTCGACGATGTCCAGGGCCAGGATCAGGTCGGTGTCCACGACCGTCGTGTCGCCGATCAGGCCCATGACCAGGGAGCGCGTGCCCTGGCTCATGTGGATCTCGAGGCCCATATTGGTCAGCCAGGTCTTGAGGTTTTCGAGCTGCTCCGTGTCGGGGTTCATTTTCAGTGAGATAATCATATTGTTTCCTTTCTCAGACCCTTCGCTCCGCTCAGGGTGACATATAAAGCGGCTTGGGTGATAAAACAAGTGGCCTGCGGGATTTGCCGCAGGCCAGGTAGTTCTTTTGATTACAGGGAGAACCGTCTTTTAACCTTATTTCGGCAAACGCATATGCACTTTACGGGCAAACGTAAAGTAGTAGTAATAATATGCGCTGCCAGACGAGAAAAGGTGATTCATCGCAAACTCCCATAATGGATTGTTTACACAATAGCACGGGGTTATTGTATTGTCAAGATGTTTTTTCAAGAATGAGGTGTGAGGGATGAGGAGTGAGGAATGTGTTGAAGGAACTCCTAACCCCTAATTCCTCATTCCTAACCCCCAATTCCTCATTCCTAACCCCTAATTCCTCATTCCTAACCCCTAATTCCTCATTCCTAACCCCTAATTCCTCATTCCCCTCTCCCCCGCCAGCGCGGTCCAGGCGGGCAGGGAGCATTTGATGGTATCCGCGCTCACGCAATAGGCCAGGCGAAAATGGGTCGGGCAGCCGAAACCGGAGCCGGGCACGAGTAATATGCGATACTTGAGCGCCAGCTGCTTAAAGGCCTGTCCGTCTTCCATGGGGCATTTGGGGAAGAGATAAAACGCGCCCTGCGGTTTTTGGCAGGCAAAACCCAACGAGGTCAGGTGACCCCAGAGTAGGTCGCGCCGCTCTTGATAGAGTCTTGCGTCCACCGCGACGTCCGGCGCTTCGGCGATCATTCGCTGAAACAGGGCGGGCGCGTTCACAAAACCCAGGGTGCGGTTGGCGAAAATCAAGGCGGGCAGCAGCAGGTCAAGATCGGTACAATTGGGGCTGACCGCGATATAGCCGATACGCTCGCCCGGCAGGGACAGCGACTTGCTGTAGGAATAGGCCACGATCGCGTTCCCAAAAAGTCGCAGCACGGAGGGTACGGTCACGCCATCATAGACGATCTCACGATAGGGCTCGTCGGAGATGAGATAAATCGTCTCACCCAGCAGGGCAGCCATCTGACGCAGGACGTCCTCGCCGTAGACCACGCCCGTGGGGTTGTGGGGCGAGTTGAGCAAAACGGCCTTGGTGCGGGGCGTAAGAGCCGCCGCCAGCGCGGCAAGATCAGGTTGGAAGGTGTTCTGGTCGGTGGGCACAATAACCGCCTTGCCGCCGTGGTTGTCGATGTAGTAGAGATATTCCACAAAGTAGGGCGAGAGCACGATCACCTCGTCGCCCGGGTTGAGCAGGGCTTTGAGGATCACGTTCAGCGCACCGCTCGCGCCGCAGGTCAGAACGATGTGATCGGCGGTCAGGCCGTCGCATTTGAGATTCCCGGCGATTTTCTCGCGCGCGGCAAGCAGTCCCGCGTTGGACGTATAGCCGTGGACGCCGGATGTTTCCGCCTCAAGCAGCTGCCGCAGCGTCTGCCGTACGGTCTCGGGCGGCGGCGGGTCGGGGTTGCCTATGCTGAAGTCGAACACGTTCTCCGCGCCGAACCGCGACTTTAATCGCGCGCCCTCCTCGAACATGGCGCGAATCTCGGACGCGCCTTGCATATTTTGGATTACATTTTGAGAAATCATAGGCTCATTATAGCATAAAAAAAGGAGCTTTCGCTCCTTTTCCATAAATCGGTTTACATTTCGTTTCTGCTGAAGATCTTGGCGAAGAATGCGCCGACGTTCGCGAAGAACTGCTTGACACTTTCAAAGGCATCGCCTAAAGCTTTTACAAAACCGCCCGCGGTCTCCACGCCCTTGGCCAGGTCGACCAGCCGCGCCTGCAGCTGCGCCACGTCCAGGCCTTCCAGTTTGCGGCAGAGGGCCAGAAGCTGGTCCACTTGCTTGTCGGTTAATGTGGTATTGTTCTCTTTCGCAATCCGTTTGATCTCGTTGCGCACCTCGTCGTCCGTCATGTTCTGCGTCTGGTCGAGGATCTTTTTCAGCTCGGTGATGATCGCGGTCGCGTCCTCGCTGCCGATATACTCGGAGAGCTCGCCGGTTAAGACCAGCTCCTCCGCGCCGACCGATTTGGCCAGGTCGGAGAGCGGGTTGCCCGTGATGGACTCATAGGCCTTGTAGATGCCCGTCAGCGCGCCCGTGCCCGAGACGGCATAGGGGGCGCTGATGATGACGCGCGCGTCGGTGATGCCGGCCGTGATTAAGGCGTTTTCATACATTTCCTTGGTGCAGTAGTTGATGTTGTACAAATCAATGCGCAGGCCCATGCCCTTATCCAGCACGGTGATATAGGCGCAGGAGATGGCCTTGTGCCCGATCTTGCGTTCGGAGACGATGCCTTCCAGATAGGCGCGTTCCTCGGCGTTGGTGACGGTCAGCTCAGGCACTTCGCCCTGCTCGATGCCAAAATCCCTATAGACCTGCTCGCGCTGCGAGTTGGACAGGTCCGCGCCTATGGTGACGCGGGATTCGCCCTTCGCGTATTCGTCCGCGAGCGCCGCGGGCGCCACGCCCAGGATCAACAATACACTCAATAAAATCGCCAATGCTTTTTTCATCGAAGTTTCCTCCTTAATATGGGTGATCAGTGTTAGTCTCCCCAAAAATACAGACTAATCCTAACAAGCCCATGTGTCTTGCGCTCGTCGTAGATGTGAATTTTTTGCAAGGAGAAAACGAACAAAAAAACATGAAAAAAAGAGCGGCGTTACGTCGCTCTTTGAGAGTCGAACGTTCTGTCAGAACGAAGGAATCAATTGCACCAAATACCGCAGTATCTGCGCGGCGTCGGCCGCGTTCACGCTGCCGTTCCAGTCCACGTCCGCCAGGAAGAGTTGGGCGTCATTTAACGTTTCCAGCTCGACAAGATGGCGCAGAATGCGCGCCGCGTCGTTCGCTGAAACCGTGCCGTTTCCCGAGACGTTGCCCCATACGCAGGGCACGATGGGATAGCCGTTCCATTCGGTCTCTCCGTTCGGCGCCCATATCACCGCCCACTCCTTGTTGTAATAAATCGTCATGTCGGGATGACAGTCCACAAAGGCGTTCGGATCCAAGATGATCGGAGGCTCATTCGGGAAACAAATCGCTTTCAGGTTGGGACAGGAATCAAAGGCGCCGGCCTCCACTTCAACTACGATTTGCGGAATCACAACCTTGGTCAGGCTCGTATTGTTTGAAAACGCACCGGTGCCGATGTTGCGGACAGTCTTGCTCCACATCCTTTGGGGGACGGCGGTTGCGCTGCCTTTGCCCGTGTAGCCTGTGATAATGCTCCCCCCGCCACTTGAGTTAAGGATATATTCGAAGGCTGACGAGAGGGAACTGTAGGGCATGATGGGATAACCCTGCCACGGCAAAGAAGGGTTGCCCGAAGGAGGTTCGTCATCCGGCCACCAGCTGTACTTGCTCTTTTGGGTCCACTCTTTCTCCAGGCTACTTGGATAGTGAAGCGTCATATGCCCGATATGCCCCGAATCAAAGGTGTGTTTTGTAATACCTTCGGGTGGCAGTCCTTTAAAAATATAATCCGCCTTGCTGTAGTGAAACGCATTGTTGCCGATATATGTCACGGCAGCGGGGATCACGATTTTTATCAGTTTGCAGCTGTAAAACGCGCTCTGTTCAATCGCAGTCAAGCTTTCCGGCAGAATTACCTGCTCCAGGCCGGTGGATTGAAAGGCACTCTCTTTGATTACCGTTACGCCTTCGGGGATGACAATGCTTTTCAGTCCGTAACAGCAATGAAAGGTGTACTCGGCGATTCGGGTGATTCCCGTCGGAAGCGTCACGCTTTGCAGGAAGAAGCAACTTTCAAATGCCCTCGAGCCGATTTCCCGCACAGTATCGGGTATGATGACGCTTTCCATGTCGGCATCATAGAATGCACCCTCTCCGATTTTGGTCACACAATAACCGTCCAATGTGTCAGGGATAATAAGATCCTTCTCGGCGCCTGCATAGGCTGTTATTTTCGCCGTGCCGTCGTCCAGAATTTCGTAGGTATAGTCCCCACTTTTCGCAGCCAGGGTCACTGGAGATAGGATTGAGAAACAGAACGCTACCGCTATTGCCAATGTAAAGAGTCGTTTCATTTAGATTCTCCTTTAGAATTGCGTTGATTTAATTATATAGGTTTGAGTGACTTGAATGTCAATAGTTATTTTCAGAATAAATGTAAAAATTGAAAAAGCTGCCGTTCATTCAAAGCGACTTTTTTGATTGGATTGTGCGGGCGAACACAGTGCGCCCCTACGGTGCGTTGATCATGCGGGCGGGCTGACCCCGCCCCTATAATTCGATTATAACGCCGACGGCGTTATTTCCTTCGCTCCACTCTCCACTCTCCACACTCCACACTCCACCTTACAAGGTTGTCGCCCCTACGAAATCTCACCCAAATCGTATGGCGTGGTTTGGTAGACGAAATAGTTCAGCCAGTTTGCGTAGAAGAGGTGCCCGCTGCCGCGCCAGGAGACGAGCGGGCCAACCAATGGATCGTCGTTGGGGTAATAGTTCTCCGGCGGGGCGATGGGTTTGCCCGCCGCCACGTCGCGTTGGTATTCGTTTTGCAGGGTTTCCCTGTCGTATTCCGGGTGGCCCGTGACATAGACCTGCCGCCCGCCGTCGGTCATGACCGCGTAAATGCCGGCCACGGGTGAGGCGGACAGAATCTTGAGCGTCGGCACGGCCTCGATATCCGCGCGCGACACAGTGGTGTGACGGGAATGCGGGACGTGGAATATATCGTCAAAGCCGCGAAACAGGATCGCGTTCTTGCGCTCGACCTCGTGCGGGTACACGCCGAAGAGCTTTTCGGCCAAATTGACCTTTGGCACGCCGTAATGATAATAGAGCCCCGCCTGCGCGCCCCAGCAGATATGCAGCGTGGAGGTGACGTGCGTTTTGGACCACTCCATGATGTCGCAGAGCTCCCGCCAATACTCGACTTCCTCAAAGGCCAGGTGCTCCACGGGCGCGCCCGTGATGATCAGGCCGTCATACTTGCCGCTCTTCACCTCGTCAAAGGTGCGGTAGAAGGAGAGCAGGTGCTCGGGTGAAACGTTCTTCGACCGGCGCGTGCCGGTGTGCAGCAGCGTCAGTTCCACTTGCAGCGGGGTATTGCCAAGCACGCGCGCGAACTGGGTCTCGGTCGCCACCTTGGTGGGCATGAGATTCAGGAGCAGGATCTTTAGGGGACGGATATCCTGCGTGATGGCGCGGGTTTCGGTCATCACAAAGATGTTTTCGGCCTGCAGTACCTCGGTGGCGGGCAGGGCGTTGGGGATTTTGATGGGCACTTTATGCTCCTAACTGAATAACTTGTAATTCATTCTTTTCGAAGAGTGGAGTGTTGAGAGTGGAGCAAAGGTTAAAATAGCTGACGCTATTTTTTCTAATTGAAACTGCCGTCAGGCAGTTTTTTCATTCACTCAACTCTCAACTCTCAACACTTAACTCTTGCGGGCGGGCTGACGCGGGTCCCGACGAATCCAAAGGATTCGTTGGGTGCACCACCGCCCCTACAGTGTATCGAGCGCCTGCTTGATGTCCGCCAAAATGTCGTCCACGTTCTCAAGGCCGACGGAAAAGCGCACAAGGCCCGGGTGGATACCGGCGGCGAGGAGCTGCTGGTCGGTCAGCTGGCGGTGCGTCGCGCTGGCGGGGTGCAGCACGCAGGTGCGGATGTCCGCAACGTGGACCTCGTTGGAGGCCAGGGTCAGCGCGTCCATAAATTTGACCGCGTTCGCCTTGCCGCCCTCGACCACAAATGTGATCACGCCGCTCGCGCCCTTGAGATATTTCTGCGCCAGGCCGTAATACTTATCGTTCGGCAGGCCCGGGTAGCTGACGGATTCGATTTGCTCCGCTTTTTCCAGGTATTCCGCCACGGTCTGCGCGTTCTGGCAATAGCGTTCCATGCGCAGGGCTAAAGTCTCCAGCCCGAGGTTGAGCAGGAAGGCCGAGTGCGCGGCGGGATAGCAGCCGAAGTCGCGCATGAGCTGCATACGCGCCTTGAGAATGTAGGCGAGCTTGCCGTAGGTCTTGATGTAATGCAGACCGTGGTAGGATTCGTCCGGCTCGGTCAGGCCGGGGAAGTTGCCGCTCTCCCAGTCGAACTTGCCGCTGTCCACGATCACGCCGCCGACCTGCAGCGCGTGGCCGTCCATGTACTTGGAGGTCGAGTGCACCACGATGTCCGCGCCGTATGCGATCGGTTTGCACAGAATGGGCGTGGCGAAGGTGCTGTCGATAATCAGCGGCACATGGTGCGCGTGCGCGATGCGGGCGAATTTTTCAATGTCCAGCACGGTCAGCGCGGGGTTGGCCAGCGTCTCGCCGAATACGGCCTTTGTGTTGGGCCTAAACGCCGCGTGGAGTTCTTCCTCGCCGGCGTCACAGTCCACGAAAATGCACTCGATGCCCAGCTTTTTCAGCGTGACGGCAAAGAGATTGACCGTGCCGCCGTAGATCTGCGCCGTGCTGATGAAACTGTCGCCCGACGAGCAGATGTTCAGCAGGGACAGCAGGGACGCGGCTTGACCCGAGGAGGTGCACATCGCGGCGATCCCGCCCTCGAGCGCGGCGATCTTTGCCTCGACCGCCATGACGGTCGGGTTGGCAAAGCGCGAGTAGATCAGGCTCTTTGTCGGGTCGTCAAAGACCGCGCCGACATCCTCGGTGGAGTCGTAGACATAGGTCGTGCTCTGGACAATGGGAACCACGCGCGGCTCCGTGTTCTTCGGCGCGTAGCCTGCGTGCAGGCATAAGGTTTCGTCTTTCATGGTTATGTCTCCTCACTTCGTTAATAATTTATAATCCTTGTGGTAGTGTTGAGAGTGGAGTGTTGAGAGTGGAGCAAAGGAGTGCCTTCGGCACAATTGTATGGGTCTTTCATACCATAAGATGAAAACTGCGGAGCAGTTTTTTCCTTCACTCCACTCTCCACTCTCAACACTCCACTCTACAAAAAAAGCAACGCTTTTTTCACGCTGCCTCGAATGATCGAAAGGGGCCGAAAATCAGCAGCCCTTATCGGATCCGGAGGCAGCGCTGCGCATTATCATAGACATCATATTGGGCCGCCGAGCGTTCATGCGACATACCTCCTCTGTATTGTATGAGGGAAGTATAGCGTAATGACTTGCACTTGTCAAGTGCAAGTCATTAAGTAGTAAGTAAAAAAGAATAAGTAATAAGGGAGGTGTGCTGGCGCACTTTAGATGGGATGTCTGGCTTATAATATGGAAAAGCTGCGTCAGCAGTTTTATCGTCAACTATTCCTTATTCCCTATTCCTTATTCCCTATTCCTTATTCCCTATTCCTTATTACTTAAAATAGCCGTCTCTCCCGATACCTGCTCCAAATAAACTCCTTGATATCCGCCATGCGGTAAAGCAGACCAAGACGGCGGCACTCGGCAGTGAACAGATTCCACAGCTCCTTTTGATTCGGGACGGGGCAGCTGTAGGCCTCGCCGTAGGTTTGGATATAGCGTTTTTTCACGCCGGAGAAACGTTCGTCCAGCTTGGCGTAGTAGTGCGTGCGCTGATTGGCGCGCAGGGTCAGGCCCATAAAGCAGTGGATCCACTTTGCGCCGCTCGCGTGGGCCCCACGGACGATGGCGAGAATATTCGCCGGCGTGTCATTGATAAAGGGCAATAGGGGCATGAGCAGGACACCGCAAGAGATTCCCGCGGCGGACAGTTTGGAAAGAGCGGCAAAGCGTTCACCGGAGGGCGCGATATTCTGTTCGATTTTTCGGCAGAGCGCGTCGTCTGCGGTGGTGATCGTCATACTCACGCAGATGGGCGCGTGGCGGGCGATGGCTTGCAACAGGTCAATATCCCGCGTGATCAGCGGCGATTTGGTATGGACGGCCACACCAAAGCCGTAGCGTTCGATCAGCGACAGCGCGCCGCGCGAGAGGCGCAGTTCCTGTTCAAATGGATTGTAGGGATCGCTCATCGAGCCGGTGAGGATCATGCCGGTTTGGCGTTTGCGGCGCAGGTCGGCCTCGATCACTTCCAGCGCGTTCTCCTTGTGGCGCACGGTATCGAAGTTTTCCACGCCATAGCAGTCGCTGCGGCTGTCGCAGTAAATGCAGCCGTGACAGCAGCCCTTGTAGATGTTCATATTGTAGTCCGCGCCGAACCAGCCGTTCTGCAGGCGCGCGGACACGATGGTTTTGGCAGGGATGGTGAATTGCAAGATACCAGACTCCAGATTCCAGATTCCAGTTTAATATAGCATAAAGGGAGTTGATTTTCAAGTTGACAAACCCTTCTCTCTCACGTATACTATACAAAACTGAGCAGGCGATGACCGATTGGATTGGTCGTGGGGCTGGGCCATTGGCAGCAGATATGACATCTGTGGGACAGGATTGTTCCGCAGATGTTTTTTTTATAACTTGGAGGTATGAATGTCAAGCAATTTTAGCGGTTTAACCACAGCCGAAGCACGGGAGCGGCAAACGCGGTTCGGCAAGAACGAGCTGACGCCGCAGAAGAAGGAGAGTTTCTTTCATAAGGCGCTGGAGAGCATCCGGCAGCCGATGTTTCTGTTGCTGCTGATCGCCGCGACCATTTACATGATTCTGGGCGAGCCCTTGGACGGCGCGATCCTGTTCGTCTTTGTTGGCGCGGTCATCGGCATTGATGTGTACCAGGAGTGGAAAACGGACAAGACGCTGAGCGCACTGAAAGACCTGTCCGCGCCGCGCGTGACCGTAATACGCGACGGTTTGGAGCAACAGATCGCCAGCGTGGACCTGGTGCCGGACGATCTTATGCGGATCGCGGAGGGGGACAAGATCCCTGCGGACGGTCTGGTGGTCGAGGCGAACGATCTCTGCGTGGACGAGTCCTCGCTCACCGGCGAGGCGGAGGGCGTGTGGAAACGGATCGCGTCGGGCGAAGAGGAAACGGGCTTTTGGCGGCGGGATACCTGCTACGCGGGCACGCTGGTGCTGCAGGGTTCGGCCACGGTACGCGTGACGGTTATCGGCGCGGCAACCGAATACGGCAAGATCGGCAGACATATCGCCGAGGCGCCGGACCGCCCCACGCCGCTGGAAAAGCAGACGGGCGCGCTGGTCAAGCTCTGCGCGGGCATCGCGGCCGTGCTGTTTGCGCTGCTGTCGGGCATCACATATCTGACACTCTCCGACCATGCGTTCGGCGACCGGTTTATCGCGAGCATCCTGTCAGGCATCACACTGGCGATGGCAATGATCCCCGAGGAGTTTCCCGTCATTCTGACCGTATTCCTTTCAATGGGCGCGTGGCGGCTGGCCAAAAAGCAAACGCTGGTGCGCCGCCTGCCCGCCGTGGAGACGTTGGGCGCGGTGTCCGTGCTCTGCGTGGACAAAACGGGCACCATCACCGAAAACCAAATGACCGTGCGGGAAGTCCGGGCGGAAAGCGGCGATGAGAACGAGCTGCTCACCGTCATGGGCCTGGCCTGCGAGACGGCCGCCTATGACCCGATGGAGAAGGCCATGCTGGCGTTTTGCGAGGCAAACGGTATCGCGGCGGCGCAGTTGTTCTCGGGCCGGCTGGTGACCGAATATCCCTTCACCAACGAGCTGAAAATGATGGGCCATGTTTGGGAACGCAATGGGGATTTGCTGGTCGCCGCCAAGGGCTCGCCGGAGCGGATTTGGGCGATTTGCGATATGGAAGAGCAGGCGCGTTTGACCGCCGAGGCCAGGGCACGGGAGATGGCCGACGCTGGTCTGCGCGTGATTGCCGTGGCGCAAGCACGGCCTGTTTCTGAGGAGGAGATCCCCAAAGCGCTCACCGATTGCCGTCTGACCTTTTGCGGATTGATCGGGTTGTGGGATCCACCCCGGGCGTCCGTAAAAGGCGATGTGGAGACCTGCCGCAGGGCGGGCATTCGTCTGGTGATGATCACGGGTGACAGCGCGCGCACCGCTGCGAGCATTGCGCGGCAGATCGGCATGACAGCCTCCCTCGCCGAGGGAGGTGGCGCACAGCGCCGGAGGGAGTTCTCGCTCCTCCACTCCCCCCTGTCGGCTGCGCCGACTCCCCCCCTCGAAGAGGGGGGCTGTATCACAGGCGACGCGCTGAACGCCATGACTGACGAGGAATTGCAAGAGCGGGTCAAGACGACCAGTATCTTCGCGCGCGTAATTCCCGAGCACAAAATGCGCATTGTCAAGGCCCTGCGGGCAAACGGCGAGGTGGTCGCCATGACGGGCGACGGGGTGAACGACGCGCCTGCATTGAAGTACGCGGACATCGGTATCGCGATGGGCGGACGCGGCAGCCAGGTCGCGCGCGAGGCGGCGGACCTGATTTTGATGGACGATAATTTCTCGACCATTGTGGACACGGTGCGCGACGGGCGGCGCATTACGGACAATATCCGCAAGGCGGTCGGCTATGTGTTTGCCATTCACATCCCCATCGCGCTCTCGTCCCTGCTCGCGCCGCTGCTGGGCGTCGCGCCCGCGAACCTGCTGCTCTTGCCGCTGCACGTGGTGTTGCTGGAGCTGATTTTAGACCCAACTTGTTCCGTGGTGCTGGAGCGCCAGCCCGCCGAGCGGGACATTATGCAGCGCGGGCCGCGTGATCCCAAGGCAAAGCTGCTGCCGGCCCGAACACTGGTCAAGAGCCTATTGCAGGGACTGGCTGTCTTTGCCGCTGCCTTCGGGCTGTATTTTGTCTCGCTGGCACGTTATCCCGATTCACCGCAAAC
Source organism: Clostridiales bacterium (assembly GCA_009783775.1). Taxonomy (GTDB): domain Bacteria; phylum Bacillota; class Clostridia; order Christensenellales; family CAG-138; genus WRCT01. The sequence continues at coordinate 19,688 of WRCT01000010.1, forward strand.
GGCGCGCGCGCTGGGCTTGACCGTGATCCTGCTGGCCAATCTCTTTTTGGTGCAGGTCAACAGCTCGGACCGTGACTCCGCCTGGGCCTCACTCAAGCGCCTGCTGCGCGACAAGGTGATGTGGGCGGCAAACCTGGGCACGCTGGCCCTGCTGGCTGCAATTCTCTACACGCCGTTGAACGGGCTCCTGCGGCTCGCGCCGCTGACCGGTCTGCAATTGCTTTTGGCACTGGGCGTTGCCGCCGCGTCGGTATTGTGGTATGAGATCGTGAAATGGGTTCTGCGGAGAAGAAATTGACAATCCCTACATTATTCGTGTAAAATAAGAAAAACGATTGGGGAGAATTTTATGATTATCGTGGGGATTTGTGGGGCGAGCGGCTCAGGCAAGAGCA
>WRCT01000011.1 GCA_009783775.1 Clostridiales bacterium
CCTCGTCGCCCATCTGCAGGAGCTGGGCGATCATGGTCTTGAGGTCAATGCTGCCCTTGATTTCCATCGCGGCTTTCAGCACGGGATAGAGATGATCTCGTATCCAGCGCAGGCGGGTGAAGACCTCCTCGTCGCAGGCGCCAAAACGCAGGACCTTGCCCAGACCCTCGTTCAGCGTGCAATAGGCACGGTTGCCATAGGTTTTGTTTTCGATGATCCAGACCGGCATGGACCAGGTCACCACGCCCGCCATCGGGCCGACCGCGCTGTGCATATTGCAGGGGTCGAAGGTGATCTGACCCGAGGCGGCCAGCGTTTCGGCCTCCTCGAGATTGGCTGCCAGGCCCTCGAGGATCAGGCCGCCCATCACCGCGCCGCGCATGGGCCCGCACATACGGTCCCAGGTGATCGGCGGGCCCGCGTGCAGAATGGTCGTTTTCGTCATGCCCGGGATAACCTCGCCCGCAATGCCCAGGCCGATGATGGCGGGCTGGGCAGCCAGAATGCGGCTGAGCGCTTCACGGTTGGCGGCCTCGATCTTCTCAGCCAGCGCGGGGTTTTTCAACTTACGCAACCAGCCGGCGGCCTCTTTGTCGCCGCCCGCGACGGGTTTCCAGTCCACATGAACGGCGGGGATGTGCTGGCTTGCTAGATCTTGATAGAAGGACTCGATACCGAAGTTGACGACATGGAGTTCTTTATTAAATAGTTCGTTTAACTTACTCATCTTTTAGCCCTCCTACATCGACGGGGCGCCGAGGTCGTCGCCCCCTACATTTTTTAATATCAGCTGCACAAAGCGGGTCGCCTGTGCGTTGGACGGCAGCACCAATGCCCCCGCGCCCTCGAGCTTTTTGCGCGTTTTGGAAAGGCTTTGCGGGTCACCCTCCGTGCCGCAGATGGCGCAGACGACGCTGAGATAGCGTCCCTCATCCGCCGCGATGGCCTTGGCCTTGACAATCGCGTCCGCCAAATCGGCTGCGGGGTCGGGGTGCGAGCCGTAGCCGATGACACAGTCCGCCATGATGATCGCGCAGGCGGGGTCGCTTGCGTCGGTTACCACGCGCTCGGCGCGCAGGGAGGGATCGATCATCGGGTGGGGCCGGCCTACCGTAAACTCGTCGTCGCCGAAGTCCAGGAAGGTATGTTCAAAGCTCGCGCCCGTGCGCGCGTCCTGCAACTGGTCTTCGGGCTTTAGCGGAATGTTGCTGTAGATGTGCTGGAGGTCGCCGATGAGCAATTTCATCGCCTCGTCACAGAGCGTGCCGCCGGTGAAGAAACCGCGCACCCAGCGCTGGCCTTTCGCCATCTTGGCTGCCTCGGATTCGGCCAGGGCTTGCGCCGCTGTCTCGCCCATCGCAAAGCCTTTGAAGTCCTTTGGTTCTTGATCGTTTAGCAGCGCCATTGCTTTATGCGCCGCGTCCTCTAAAGAGATGGCCGCCGTCAGGCCAAAGCTCTCAACCTCGGCCCTGTCGCCGCCGATAAAGCTGACCACAACGGGCTTTTGAGCCTGCGCCGCGATCTGCAATATCTCCGTGGCGATTTCCTTGGCGGGCGGTTTGGAGACCAGCACGATGACCTTTGTCTCGGGATCGTTTTGCAGGGCATTGAGTCCAAGTCTCATCATAATGCCGCCGATTTCTTTTTTCAGATCACGTCCGCCCGTGCCGATGACCTGCGATACGCCGCCGCCCAACTGGTCGATGATAGAGCTGACCTCCTGCGTACCTGTGCCGGAGGCCGCGACGATGCCGATCGGACCGCTCTTGACCACATTGGCAAAGGCCAGCGGGACATGGTTGATGATGGCGGTGCCGCAGTCGGGCCCCATCATGAGCAACTCTTTGCTCGCCGCGTATTGTTTCAGCGCACGCTCTTCATCAATCGTCACATTGTCGGAGAAGAGCATGACGTTGATATCGCGGTCCAGGCAGTCCTGCACCACATCGGCCGCGAATTTGCCCGGTACGGAGACCACCGCCGTGTTGAGGTCGGGGTCCACTTGCAGGGCGCGTTCCAGCGTGGGCGGGTAATAGGCCGCCTCTTTGGATTCGCTCTTTTTGTTGAGCAATTCCTCGACCTTGGCCATCGCGGCGTCCGCGTCCGATTCGGATTCGCACTGCACCGCGACAAAGAAGTCGTTGGCCGTGACCTCGTCAAACGCGGGCGTGTACAGGCCGATGTTCTGCGCGATCTCACGGTTAAGGTCGGTGCCCATGCCGACCAGCGCCTCGCCCACGCCCTCTAACTTTTTCAAGTCTTTCGAGATGATCATAAGCGTGACGGAGTCGAAGTAGGCATTTTTCTTGACAGTTAACTTAATCAAATTGCTTGCCTCCATAATGATGAGTGATGGCGAGGACCAGCCCCGCTAAAGTATCGTTGCCGGAAGTTGCGCCGACGGCCGCGACGCGCGCGGCGTTGGCGGTCAGGGTCGGGTGTGAGACGTCGGAGAACAGCGAGAACAGCAGTTGGATCATGTCCTCGCTGACCAGCCCTTCCCCGCCCTGCAGCAGAAAGGCCGCGCTCAGGTCCGTCGTGTGCTTTGCGGCGCCCTGCGCAAGCGCGCGGGTAAGCGGCAGTACGCGTGCGGGCAGGCGGCCAAAGGCGTAGAACAGTGCCGCGTAGCCCGCCATATAGCCCGCCAGCAGATCGTCCGAAGAGGGTGTGAGCCCCACGCCACAGCCGGATATCTCGCGCGCCGTGTTCAGGCAGGCGAGCACGTCCTCCTCCTCCAGCGCGGCCTTGAGCGTCGGCAGCCTGGGGGCGAGCAACTCCGCATAGGCGTTGTGTTTGGTGTCCGGCAGGACCAACGAGCTGAGATCCTCGGGATCCGCGTGGGATTCGATCACGCCCAGTAGATGCCGCAGACGCAGTTGAATGTCGATGGGCACGAAGAGATTGGCCATCGCGTCCACCGCAAGATCATAGTCCACCGCCTGCGAGACGGAAACGTGAAAATCCGCCGCGGGAATGGAGATGGTCTCGCCTGAGATCTGCACCTCCATCCCCTCGGTTATCGGTATTTGGGGGAACGGTTTTAAGCCGCTGACCGTGCAGGAAAAAGGGCGCAGGCAATTGCCGCCCGTGAGAACGGACATCAAGCCGAAGGGCAGTTGCAGGTTCACCGCGTGATTGAATACGGAGTGAACCCTGCCCCTTGCCGGCCCAAGCAGCATATACCGATGCAAACGCTTGCAGATTTTCCTTGCCTGTTCTGTCATGGTTGCGCCTCTAGGGCTTTACAAAAACAAAACCGTATTGCGGCTCTTCGACCGTCTCTTTGTACTTGATGATCTTGTCACGGATCTTGCCGACGGTGGCGAGCAGCTCCATGCCGCTTTCGATCCCGTCGTCAAAGCCGATCTGGCCGGTGAGACGCACGCCGTTGGGGAACTCGACAATGCCGAAGTTCAGCCAGGGCATCATATAACCCTCGGGCAGATTGTAGGCGCGCGTCCAGGTCAGCAGCTTGCACGGGCCGCCCAGGGGGATTGCTTCAAACTCTCTGCCATCGCAGTCGGGATTTTGGCACGCGACATAGCGAGGATAGTGCAGCTTTCCGCATTTGTTGCATTTGTAAGCGTACATTTGATCCATTTTTCTATCCTCCTTATTCCGCTGTCAGCACGGTGGCCACGACATTGTTGCCGAAACCGCCGAAGTTAATGGCCAGACCCACTTTCGCGTCCGGCACTTGACGCTCGCCCGCCTCGCCGCGCAGCTGGCGCACCAGCTCGACGATCTGCGAGACGCCCGTTGCGCCCAGCGGATGGCCCTTGGCTTTTAAGCCGCCCGAGGTGTTGATCGGCATTTCACCGTGCAGGGCCGTCTTGCCCGCTCTGGCGGCCAGGTGGCCTTCGCCGCGCGGGAAGAGACCGGTCTCCTCGGACTCGACGACTTCCAGGATCACGAACGCGTCATGCAGTTCGGCGACGTCCACGTCCTTCGGACCGACGCCCGCCATGTCATAGGCCTTCTTCGCGGCCAGCCGAACGGCCAGCAGATCCGTGGGCACTTCGCGGTTCGCCACAACGTGCGTATCGGTAGCCGAGCCAACGCCCGCGACCTTGATAAAGGGCTTGTCGCCGAAACCGTACTCCTCCTGTTTGTCCTTCGCCACGAGCAGCAGTGCGGCCGCGCCATCGGAGACGGGACACATATCGAACTGGCGCAGGGGATCCGCGACGAGCGGATTGGTGGCGTTGATATAGGCCGGATTGGTGATGCGCTCCAAAATCACCTTGCGGTGAATGTGGGCGACGGGGTTGAGGCACGCGTTGTCATGGTCCTTCACGGCGATGATGGAGAGATCCTTGCTCTCCACACCGTACTTGTCCATGACCAGGCGCGTGAACATACCCGCGAAGGCGGGCAGGGTCAGACCGTAGGGATACTCGGCCTCGGGGTGCATCATGGTCGCGACAAAGTCGGTGCCCTCCCAGCCTGTTACGGCACGCATACCCTCGGTGCCGACCACCAGCACGCAGTTGGCCACGCCCGAGGCGATGGCCATATAACCCAGCTTGAGCGCGGAGCCGCCCGACGCGGGCCCGTTCTCTACGGTCTCGGCCATGGCGGGGCGAATGTTCAAGGTATCGACCAGGGCGGACGCGAGGCCGCTGATACGCGCCACCATGCCCGCGCCCATCGTGCCGACAAAGACCTGGTCAATGTGATTTCTTCTTCCTGTTTTTGCGCCGGCGTCGTCCATCGCCTCCAGCGCGGCCTGCGCGGACATCTCCAAAAACGACACGTCAGACTTGCCGAATTTGGAGTGGCCGACGCCAACGATTCCTACTTCACGCATGACACTTCCTCCTACACACTGATTTTGGAGGGAATGTGAATGACGCGGTTCGCCTCGACGACATCCTCAAACGCGGGACGAATGCCGACGTTTTTGTTGTCCTTATGCTTTTCCCACAGCGCGCGCGTGAGCACATAGGTCGGCACGCCGCCCAATTCATGCGAGCACTCGGGGCGGGATTCTAATTCATACTCGATCATCCAGCGCTTGAAACCGTTGGGCGATTCGGCGACGATCCACACCTCGTCCTGGTTCATGAAGTCAAAGTGATACTCCATCTTGGCGGCAAAGAGCTGTGCGCCGACGCGCACGCCGCGCTTGAGGGTCAGGGTATGATAGCTCATGCCGACCTTCTCGCTGAACAGGCGGCCGTTGACGAAACCGACGAGCTCGCCGTCCACCGCGCCTACGAAGAAGTATTCGTCGCGCACGCGATAGCGGAGCATACCGAGAATTTCGGTGTACATACGCGCTGCCACGATGTCGTAGTAGTCGCGCTGCACATCAAACAGCGGCTTTAAGCCCTCCATGATTAAAATCAACTCTTCGCGGGTGGCCTCACGCACCAGCATATCCTCACCCGTGATCAGCGGGATCACCTTGGGTTCATAAGGCACCAAGCCCACCGTGGGCGGTCTGAGTTTCGCTTCCATTTCGTCAATGATGACTTCGTATTTGTCTGCCATTCCCTTTTCCTCCTGTTATACAAAAAATAATAATCGCGACCAAATCACGACATAATAAGATATTACCCCATCCGGTAAGATTTGTAAAGGGTATGTAAGCAAGAACTTGCATGAAAATCCCCCAAAGATAACAGGAGCGCTGTCTTTGGGGGATCTTGTCGTTTTATCGTGCTGCGGTTATTCGGGTTGGGTCCTCCGCTTGCGCAGCAGGGCTGTTCCGATCAGGGCGAGAATTGCCGATACTGTAACCGCGTACAGCGTCAAGTTGCTGCTTTCACCTGTCTTGACTTCCGCAGTGGGCGGATCTTCGACATCGAGCGGGACCGTCGCGCCCGCGAGAACCGTCACTTCGTATACGGTGATATCAATGTCATAGCCCTTAGGCGCGACCAGCTCCCGCACATAATAGGTCACCGGCGCAGTCGCATTGGTCGGCAGATTGGCCGTGCCGGTTCCATCCGGTCCGGTCGTGATTTCGGTGATCTTCTCTCTGCACTCTTGATCGCGATACACGCCGTATACCGCGCCGTTCAACACGTCGCCTGTCTCCGAACAACGCTTGGTCAACAGCAGGCTGCCCGTTACCGGCTGTACCGGCGGGAGCGTTGGCGTTGGCGTCGGGGTCGGCGTGGGTGTTGGGGTAGATGTAGCCGTAGGAGTAGCGGTTGGTGTAGCCGTCGGCGTAGGTGTGGGTGTCGCCGTTGGTGTTGGGGTCGGGGTTGGCGTTGCCGTGGGTGTTGGAGTAGGTGTTGGGGTTGGCGTAGCCGTCGGCGTAGGTGTGGGTGTTGCCGTCGGTGTTGGGGTAGCGGTCGGCGTAGCCGTAGGAGTAGCGGTTGGTGTAGCCGTAGGAGTAGCGGTCGGTGTAGCCGTAGGAGTAGCGGTCGGTGTAGCCGTAGGTGTCGGGGTTGGCGTACCGGGATCCGGCGTGCCGGGGTCTGGTGTGCCCGGGTCAGGTGTTCCCGGATCGGGCGTGCCCGGGTCCGGCGTTGACGGATCCGAACTATAGGTAATGGTTATTTTTGCGCTTGCGGAAAGCGGGTCAAAGGCGTCGTTGTCCGTCACCGTAACGTGGATTACGGTTTGGTCGATGACGATGGTGTTTGCCTTGTCCGTGGCGCTGATTCCCTGCAGCCAGGTCAGGCTCTTGGCGGTCCAAGCCGTGCCGTCATGGAACCAGATATTGCTCGGTGCGGCGTAAGTCCAGCTTGTCGTATTCAGCGCGACAAAGGTGTCCACCATGGGCTGCGTGACGGCGCCGGTGAAGTAACCCGCGCGCAGCGTCAGATCGGCCGGCGCGACGGTGGCGCCCGTGACGATGACGGTATCCCCCTCGTCCTTGATGTCAGTGGGATCCACGATGGACAGAGCGCCCGAGGCGCTGTCGCCATCGGTCAGGTTGAAGGTCTTATCCGTGGCTTTTGGCGCCTGGTTGGCCAGTTTGAAGGTGACCGAGCCGCTGGCTGTGCCGCCGTAGTTGTCGTTGGCCGTTACCGGAACGGTGAACTGCGGTACAGAGTCTACACCGCCGACGGGTCGCAGGACGCGCTCCAGTTTGACGGAGGCGGTGCCGTCGCCGTTATCGGTGACGACCAGATTGCCGATGTGGTTTGCGCCGACCTTAACCGCGTACTTGCCGCTGCTGATCGGATCCACGGTTACGCCGCTGTAGGTGCCGGGCGTAAGCGCAAAGTTGCGTGCGCGGTCCGCGTCGCCGGAATGAATATCGGGATCCGTCCCGCTGATCGTAATGATGGGCTCGTTGATGGTTACGGCGTCGGCCAGGGTTTTGTTCTCGCTCTTCGTACCGCCTGTGATACTGGGCACACGGTTGGTGACCGTTACATAGGAGGTAACAATGTTGCTCCTGGCATAGGTATTCGTCGTGGAGGAGTAAATCTGCTTCGCCGGATTGGTGGCGGAAGAATACACATCCGCATAGTTGTTTCCGGTAAGCCCGTCGATGAATTCACTCACACTCTGTGATGAGCCGGAACCGGTCATGTCGGAATATGTGGTTGCCGCCGTAGAGTAGTTTATCGCATTTGTGTCGATCAGCTCTGTGGATTTAACCTCCAAATAGGTTTTTAGCGTATAGCCGCCGGAATCCGATTTGGGCAGCGTGAGATAGGTGGAGCCCCAATCGCCCCAGCTCCAGCTACCGTCGCTCGCGGAAGCCTTGGCGGGGAAGGTCAGCGTGAGCTGCGCCACGCCGGCATTGTTTGTGATGGTCAAGTTCCCGTCCTTGCCCGACACAAGGCTCTGCAACGCGGTAATCGCCGTTTGGTTCAGCTCCGCATAGGGCGTCTGTAGATTGCCGGTCAGTTTGCCTCTGATGATGTTGTCATCTGCGGTCTTGACATTGTAGCCATAGCTGCTGCCCGAGAGCGTCACCTTGCCGTCGTCATAGACATTGACATTGGCGGGCGTTGTAAGCGTCGGCAGATAAACCGCCTGGTATCTTGCCCAGGGGCCTAAAATGTAGTCGTAGGCTCCGTTTATTGCCGGCTCGTTTGCAAAGGTGCTGTAGAAGTTTCCAGTCTTTCCGAAACGCACCTGATCCATATAATAGCTGTACACGCCAGCGACATGGACGGTTACAGCAGAGCCGAAGTACATATCATTGGCGGCAGCGCCACTGGCATTTGTCGTTTTGGTGTGATGCGGCTCGTATAAGTCCATGCGCAGTCCGGACGCGGTGCGATTTCCGCCGCTCATGACGTTTGACGCATTCGCAGGATCGCCGTTTGGATTGCTGATATTCGCATACGGTGCGTTGGCCGCTTCCTTGTAATAATTCGCGGTATGCGTTTGGTAGAAGTTCTCGCCGGAGCTGTTGTTTCCGATGCCGCCGCCGCCGGTAAAGTCCGTGCGACGGAACAGGAACATATCGCCGCGCACGCCGGTGGCAAAGCCGTCGCTGTCGGTGATAGTGCCCGAGGTCATCGTTCTTGTCAGCTCGTACCAGAAGGGCGTGCTGTATTCCTTGGTGCGGTTGCCGCTGCCCTCGAGACGAACTGAACTGTAATTGTCGTACAAACCGGCCGGTCTGAAAGACCTGTTAACCTGTTTGGACGGCCATGCGTTAATGAAGTGAAGCTGCGCGTTTCTTGCATCACGGCCGCCGGAAATGCCTTTGGTTGGTTCCAGGGTCGTGCTCAGACGCCAGTTGTCCTGCGCGTACCATGGGCTTCCCGGATCATATTCCAAAAATTCGGAACGTGTGCCGTCGATAAAGAAGAAGGTAACGTCATCGTCCACCGTAAGGTCGAGGCGAATATTGTTGGCCGGTCCTTCATTATAAATATCGCCCCCATCCGGATAGCCGCCGCTCCAATTCCACTTCGTGTACAGAAAGCCGTCGAGACCGTACCAGTAGCCGCCGTTATGCGTCCCGCCCGCCAGGAAATCCGCATGATTTCGGGAGAGAAGGCCACCTACCGTGTTGTCCTGCCAAACTTTGAACTCATAGGAACCTGCGGGCAGGAAAAGTGTGATTCTAAAATAACCCCAGCTGGAGCTGACGCAGTCCAGGGGGATTTTATTGATGTCCCAGTTGGTGCTGGTACTTGGGAGGGGAACCAGCGTGCGGTTGCCGTCGCTGTCAAACACGACGATCCTCGCCCCGGCGTTTATCGAGTAGAAGTTTCCACCCAAGTAGGCCGGCCTGTTCAATTGGTCTGATCGCGCTATATAGCTGCCGGCTCTGATTGGGTCCACGGTGTAGGCTGAGGTGCTGGCTACCGTGCCGAACAGAGTGAAAATCATCACAAGTAAAAGCAGCAAACAGGTCGCACGCAGGCCAAAAGATCTCCTGGATTTTGGAAGATTGTCTTTCATAGTATCAGCTCCGTTCTCTATTTGTTCATAATTATATAGCAGTTTCGCAAAAATTTCAACTATTTTAGCATAAAAATATATAAAAATATATGAATTTTGGGTCGCATATCGAGTGGAAATGCATGGAAGAATACCGGTATGCGCGGCCGATATTGTTTTCGAGGTTATAAGGGCAAGGTTCACCGCCTCAGATGGCGGTCTTTTTTTCTTGCCGCTTTTACGATTGGTTTCACCGTCCTCAGCCTGGCCGTGACCTTCGTGTTTTCCAGAGAGGCCTGGCGGCAGCTGGATATCTCCAAAATCACCGACGCGCCGCAGTCGCTCCTGGTTTATGACAGGGACGGGCAGGAGATCTCCTGCCTGTATAATGTCGAGAACCGAATACCGATTTCGGCCGATGACCTGCCCGCGCACGTGATTTACGCCTTTGTCGCGGCGGAGGACGCACGGTTCTTCTCGCACCCCGGCTTTGATATTATCCGTATCGGCGGCGCCGCGCTGCGTGACTTACAAACCATGTCCTACGCCGAGGGCGCCTCGACCATTACGCAGCAGCTAATCAAGCTGTCGCATCTGACAGCCGACAAGGATATGACGCGCAAAATCGACGAGGCGATACTGGCCTATCAGTTGGAGCGGCGCTACTCCAAGATGGGGATTTTGGAGCTGTATCTCAACTATGTGTACTTCGGCAGCGGCTGCCACGGCATTGAGGCGGCGGCACGGACATACTTCGGCGTGCACGCGGCGGAGCTCTCCCTGTCCCAGAGCGCGCTGCTGGCGGGGGTATTGAAGTCTCCCTCCCGCTTTGCGCCGCACCTGCGGCCGGAGGCGTCTGTGGGTCGGCGCAACGTCATTCTGGGGCTGATGGCCGACTATGGCTTTGTTACACCCGAACAGGCGCAGCTTGCCAAAGGGGACCCGCTTGTGCTCACAAGCAACAGCATCAACGGCAATCGCGGCTACTATGTGGACTTTGCGCTCACTACCGCCTGTGAAACGCTGGAGATTGATATGCTGGCCCTGCTGTCCGGCGGATACCGTATCTATACCAAAATGGATCCCGAACTGCAATCGCTCTGCGAAGAGGTCTTTGCAAGGGACGAATACTTCCCGCCTGTCAATGTTCTCTCCCCAACAGGCGAAACGGTCGAGGAAAGACCCTCCGCCGCTATTGTCATTGTGGGCGCGGAGGACGGCGGCGTGGCCGCCATTTTGGGCGGGCGGGAAAGCCATATTGCGCTGGCCTACAACCGCGCCACGCGCATTCGGCGGCAGCCCGGTTCCGCCATCAAACCCGTTCTGGTCTACGCGCCTGCCTTGTTGAGCGGCTACACCGCCGCCACCATGCTGCTGGATGAACAGATTACCTATGACGACTATGAACCGCAGAACGCGAACGGGGCATACACCGGCTGGGTCACCATGCGCGAGGCGGTGACGCGTTCGCTGAATGTGCCTGCCGTGTCGGTCTTCTCCGCGCTCGGTGTGGAACGCTGCAAACGCTTTGCCACGGAGGTGGGTATTCCCTTTGCCGCGCGGGACACACGGCTCGCGCTGTCATTGGGCGGTTTTACCTATGGGGTGTCGCCCTGGCAGCTGGCGGGCGCCTATGCCTCGTTTGCGGGCGGTGGGATCTATCACGAACCCTATGCCGTCTCCGAGATTCGGGGATCGGACGGTGCGATGCTCTACACGCATGATACAAAGGGCAAACGCGTTATGGACACTGGCAGTGCCTTTGTGCTGACTTCCATGCTGCAGTCCGTGGTGGAAACGGGCACGGCCAAGCGCCTGGCGGATTTGCGCCTGGGGCTGGCCGCCAAGACAGGCACGGTGGGCGACAGTGCGGGCAACCGCGATATCTGGCTGGCCGCTTACAACCCGCAGTACGCTGCTGTCGTTTGGATGGGCTTTGACGAGGCCACGGGCGGGCGTATGTTGCCGCCGGACTCGGGCGGGGGCAGTTATCCGGCCGAGCTGCTGCACGAGGTCTTTGCCCGTATCTATGAGAGCGAGCCCGCACCGCAGTTCGTTGTGCCGGACACGGTCACGCGCGTGAGGCTGGACGGGTACACGCTGCACAACAATTATGAGGTCGTGCTCGCAAGCGCATTAACGCCGGACAGCGCGGCCGTTTATGAGTATTTTGTGCGCGGCACGGAACCCAGGCGGTTCACCGATTATTGGGTCACCCCTCCCCCGCCTGCTGACCTCACCGTAACGCATAAAAACGGCGTGGTGACGCTTTCCTTCACGCCGCTGTCCCCGCATATCGAATACTATGTGTACCGCGAGGACGCTTACGGTTACGCCGTTCTGATAAAGACCGTCAGTGATACGACCGAGCCGCAGCGGGTGACGGATTCTGTCTTGAATCTGATGGGATATTACTCCTATTATGTGATCCCTGTCCACTCTGTCTTGAGCGCGGAGGGTACGCCGTTGGTGGGCCAGGCCAGCGAGAGGGCAGGCGTGTGGTTGTACCCGACATATTAGTTCTCACTTTCTTTTCAAATTTCTTTCAATATTGACAAGAAAAGGAAGGAAAAGACATGGTATACTGTATTCGATGACTGCGCATTTACGAACGTATCGGCGGACATACAACCGCCGCAGATGGTGGCAATTTTTCCGAAAACTTTGCTTGCTTGGCTTTGCCGTTGTCTGCCTGGCCGTTACCTTTGTATTCACGCGCGGCGCGTGGCATTCGCTTGATGTGGGCCGAATCATCAACGCGCCGCAATCGCTGCTGGTCTACGACAAAGACGGTCAGGAGGTTTCCTGCCTGTACTATATCCAAAACCGTATTTTTGTGCCCCTCGATACTATGCCGCAGCACCTTATCGACGCCCTTATCGCGACGGAGGACACAAGGTTCTTTGAGCATCATGGTATTGACATTATTCGTCTTGGCGGCGCAATGCTGCAAAATGTGCTGACCTTGTCCTGGGCGGAGGGCGGTTCTACCCTCACCCAGCAATTGATTAAGCTATCCCATCTGACTTTAGACAAAACCATCATTAGGAAAATCGACGAGGCGATCCTGGCCTGGCAACTGGAACAGCGGTACTCGAAGGAGCAGATACTCGAGATGTATCTGAATTTCGTCTACTTCGGCAACGGCTGCCATGGCGTGGAGGCCGCCGCGCGCATTTATTTCAACGTGCACGCGTCAGAGCTGTCCCTGTCACAGAGCGCGCTGCTCGTCGGGGTATTGAGGTCCCCCGCCCTCTTTTCGCCGCACCTGCGGCCCGAGGCCTCTGTGGGGCGGCGCAATCATATCCTGGGGCTGATGGCCGAGCAAGGGTTTATCACCGATGCGCAGGCACAGGAGGCAAGGCAAGATCCGTTGATACTTGTTCCCGATCCCATCAACGGCGTGCGCGGCTACTATGTGGATTCCGCGCTCACCTCGTCCTGCGAGATTCTGGACGTGGATATGGTGTCGCTGCTCACCGGCGGTTATCGTATCTATACGCCATTGGATCAGGATCTGCAGGCGATCAGCGAGGACGCGTTCGCGCAGGACCGCTACTTCCCCCGCATTGTTGCCCCTTTGCCCGGCGGCGGCAGAAAGGTGGAGACAGCCGCAGGAGCGATGGTTATCGTGGATGCGTCGAACGGCGGGGTGGCTGCCATTATGGGAGGACGTGACAACGATATCGCGCTGGCCTTCAACCGTGCCACACGAATCCGCCGCCAGACCGGCTCCGCCATCAAGCCCGTTTTGGTCTACGCGCCCGCCCTGCTGAACGGCTATACCGCCGCCGGTATTCTGCCGGATCAGCCAATCGACTTTGGAGATTACTCGCCGCAAAACGCGGGCGGGCGGTACGCGGGCTGGATCACCTTCCGCGAAATGGTCACGGGCGCGGCCAATGTGCCGGCGGTGGCCGTCTTTTCCACGCTGAATATCGAACGCAGCAAGGTCTTTGCGCAAGCGGTCGGCATTCCCTTTGATCCCCGCGACACCGAGCTGGCGCTGGCTTTGGGCGGCTTTACCTACGGCGTATCGCCCGTCCAGCTGGCGGGCGCCTATACCGCGTTCGCAGGCGGCGGCGTCTACCGCGAGCCACATATCTTATCGCATATTGGAAATTGGAAGGGCGTTTCCCTTTTCACCCAGGATACCAAGGGCAAGCGGGTCATGGACGTGGGCAATGCTTTTATCCTGAACAGCTTGCAACAGGGCGTGGTGGAATCGGGTGCAGCCAGTCGCCTTGCCGATCTGGATATGGGGCTGGCCGCGCAAACCGGCACGGCGGGAGACAGCGCGGGCAACCGCGATATCTGGCTCGCGGCCTATAATCCGCAATATGTGGCTGTGGTTTGGATGGGGTTTGACAATCCCGTGCATAAGCTGCCGCCGCATACCGGCGGCGGAACCTTGCCCGCCGAGCTGCTGTATGAAGTCTTTTCCCGCGCTTACGAAAATGAGACTGCGCCGACGTTTGCCATGCCGGAAACGGTCTTTCGCGCACGGCCGAGCGAATATCCCATGCAGGTCATTTTCAACGAGCCGGCAAATGCGCTTTCTCCAATGTTTATCCCGGACAGCTTTGATGAGTATTCGTACTTTGTGCGCTGCATGGAGCCAACGATATTCAATGATTTCTACCGAATTTCCCCGCCCGCGCCCAGCGACGTCAGCGCGATTCGCGCGGGCAGGACGGTTACGGTACGCTTTACCCCACTCTCCGCATTGATCGAATACTATGTGTATCGCATGGACCAGCAGGGGTATGCTGCGCTGCTGCGCGTCGTGAGGAATACCGTCGAACCGCAGACGATAACAGACCCCGTGCGGGGCCTGTTGGGCAGTTATTCCTATTTTGTGGTTCCTGTTCGCCCCGACGCGGGCGTGAACGGATTGCCGTTGATAGGCCCTTCCAGCAAGCCGGTCAATCTGCTGTTATATCCGACGACATAAATTAAGAAACCTGTGTTTGAATCAGCATATCATGCTCCGCGTCCGGCAAGCCAAGGACGTCCGAAACACTGCCGGCAAAATACACGCAGCAAGTCTCGCCTGACCATTGCAGGGAGGCTGCCGTCGGGCGGTCGCCCAGCATGACGGTGACCGCGCATTTGTAGAAACTGTTGGTTGTGCCCAACCACGCGTTCAGCGTTTTGGCGTCTCCTTCCGTTTCGGGACGCATATGCGCGTGGCCGCCCGCGCTCTCAAAAACCAGGCGGCAGACCGCGCCGCTCGCGCAATGCGTGACCGCATAGGCCTCGCCCGCCTGAAACAGTGCTTTCGCCTCAGACCAGGGCACAACCGCGCCGGCAATGGGGCTAACACTGCCGCCGCCGGTGAAGGTCAGCGGGACGGTCGCGCGAAAGGGCGCGGGGGCAGTCGTATCGGCAAAGAGCGCGGCGAGCGTCTCCCCGTCACCCGTTCCGGTTTCGGGCAAATTCTGACTCTGCTGAAATTGTTGCATGGCCTTTTGCGTCACCGTACCGTAGAAACCGGTTGGCTTGAAGGTATAATAACCCAGCTCGAACAATCTGATTTGCAGACGCGCCACCATATCGCCTTCATCACCGTTTTGGATGGGGGCTTTTTCGGCAAAAGCGTATGCTGCGCCAACCGCTAAAAATGCGAGTGCCAATAGAAGAGCCAGGTATTTTTTCATTGGTCCTATTCCTCGGGAATATCCGGCGTGGGATCGGGCGGTTTCTGTGTGCTGCCCGGCGTTGGCGTGGGCCTCGGCGTGGGCGAGGCAGCCGGTGTGGCAGACGGCGAGGGCGTGGGGCCCGTGCCGACAGAGATCAGCTGCGGGACCATGCCGTAGTTCGAGGTGGCCAGCGTTTCGGTCTTGACCAGTTTGCCGTCCTTATAAAATTCCTTATAGGAGATCCAGGTCTCGCCCTGCTTGCCCTCACGCGTGACGACCTGCGTCCCGCCGGGCAGCTTTGGGTCCTTGGTCTCCTGGGCTTTGATCGGGACAGTATTCGTCCGCTTGGACGTGATTTTTATCTGGTCATACTCTGTCGTCTCAAAGGGGATGCCGAAGATCTCCATGTGCAGGGAATTGCCCTCGGTATAGGCGACCACGATGATACTGCCGCTTGTATTGTTCTTGAACTTAAAGTCAATGATATTGCCCACCGAGTTGATGGTCGCGTCGCGCCCGCCGCCCACATAACCCACGCGCATGGAGTGGTTGCGCCTGTGAACAATCTCCAAATCGGACAGGACCACCGCGTTATACAGCGTGCTGGACAGCTGGCAAACGCCGCCGCCCGCCTGCTGCTCGACTTCGCCCTGCGCGTAGGCGCCCGCCATCTTCCAGCCGTTTTTTAATGTGCGCACGCCCAGTGCGTCATTGGTGGAAAACACCTCGCCCGGGGCCAGCACGGTTCCGTTGATGAGGTCCGCGCCCTTTCTGATGTTAAACTTTCTGTCGTTCGTGCTGCCCGAAAAACTCGTGGAAAACTTGGCGCGCTGCTTGTACTGCGTCTCTAACATATTGCGTGTGATGACGGGCTCCAGCACTTGGGTGGGCACGCTGATCTCCTTTTTTCCGCCGGCAAACGCAGCCAGGATATCCCCTGTCATGGTCTCCTGGTCTATGCCGAGGCCTGATTTTTCGTCGGTATAGGTGAGCTTGGTGCCGTCCACCTTGACGGTGGCATTGATCGGTTCGGTTCCATAGTCAAGCGCCAGCGTCGCCACATAGGCCGCGACGGATTCCTCGGACAGGCTCACGGTCACGTCGTACTTTTTGCCCAGTTCGGCGACTTCCTCGGCAAGGCGGACGGTTTCCTCGTCGCTTTCGCCGCTGCGCAGAAAGTCATAGGCCGTCTGCAAAACTTCGTCAATGTCACTGTCAAAATCCAGCGCCGCGCCGGTCAGGACTTTATTTCCCCCATCCGCCAGAATGGTGAGCGAAAACTGTTCGCCCTCTGTGTCCAATGCTTTTTGCACGGCCTCCCGCGCCTGCAAAAGGCTCATATCGCCCACGTCCACGCCATGCACCGAAGTGCCGGCCAGCAGGGTGTCTCGCGTCCTTATGGCCAGCGCGCGTTCACGGACCTCGTCCAACGGATCCACAACGACCAGGGGCGTTTCCTCCCCCTCCGCGTCGATATTGAAATCTCCCAGGGTGATGATGACGATAAGGGCGACCAGGCCAATGAGCCCGATCCCCGTATAAAGCCACCACAGACTGCGTTTTTTCTTTGACATCTCCAACCTCCAATATATGTAAGACAAATTCTATCCGAAAATCCTTTCGTCCGCCAGCCCCTTTGGACAGCAATTCAAAATAAAGTTACAATTGAAACATAATATGGTATACTCTACTTGCACTTGTAGTTGTGTGCTGCAGGGTATAAGTTATTTGAGGAGGATTAAGCGTATGATGAGGACATTCCGAGGCAGGGTCTTGGCGATTCTTTTGGTGCTGTGTTTTTTGGCAGCGTTTCTGCCCATGACCGCCATGGCGGCGGAGGCACCCGACGGGCCGGAGGGTCCCGAGCATTACGAGCGTTACAAAAAAAGCGCAGTGTCATGGGGAGAGCGCGGTGTTTCCGATAGCCACCGATTGCCCAAAAAGCAAATCGCCGGTGACGCGCCTATGGCGATGAGCGGCAGTTTTGAGTATGAGATTTTCGACTATGAAGTCGGGGGCAAAACGGTGCAAGGCGCCGCAATTACAGACTATTGGGGCAGTGGCGGATCGGTTTCCATTCCCGCTACACTGGGTGGTTACGCTGTTCGCGAAATCTATTATGGCGCGTTCTTGTACTGCGCCGGTATCACAAGCATCACCATTCCAAACAGCGTCATCTATATCGCGCCTTTTGCCTTCGAGGGATGCTCCGGGCTTACCAGTATCACCATCCCCAGCGGTGTGACGTATATCGGGTGGTGGGCTTTTGCCGGTTGCTCGAAACTAAAGACCATCACCATCCCCAAGAGTGTAGTCTACATTGGAGAAGATGCGTTCGCCGGCACACCTTGGTTTGCGAATCAAACGAGCACATACGTTGTGGTGGGAACCGGCGTGCTCATTAAATTCAACGGCACGGGCACCACCGCCACAGTACCCAGCAGCGTGCGGCACATTTCAAACGCCTTCATGGGAAACGCCAAGCTGACAAGCATCACCATTCCCAATGGCGTAACCAGCATTGGAGACACCGCCTTTGCTGAGTGTATGTCCCTAAAGAGCATCACCATTCCCAACAGCGTGACCGCAATTGGCTGGGCTGCGTTTGCCGAGTGTCAAAGCCTGACCAGCGTGACACTGCCAAACCGCCTGACTGAAATCTCGAGCAGTTTGTTTTACAATTGCTATAGTCTCACTGGTATCACGATTCCGAGCAGTGTAACCTACATCGGATGGTATGCGTTTTACAATTGCGCCGCGCTGCAGAGCGTGAATATCCCAAGCGGTGTGTCATACATTGCGGGTTATGCGTTCTTTGAATGTTCCAAGTTAAACAACGTCACCATTCCAAGCGGCGTGGAAAGTATCGGTTCCTTCGCGTTTGAGGGAACACTCTGGCTGAGCCGCCAAACGGCAGAGTTTGTTATTGTCGGTCAGGGCGTGCTGCTCAAGTATAACGGCAGTAAGTCAGCAGTTGTTATTCCAAGCCATGTGACCAATATTTCAAGCGCTTTTTCACACAATTCCGATATTACAAGCGTATCCATTCCCAGCGGGGTGACTGAGATTGACGAGTACGCCTTTTACTACTGTTGGCGTTTGGCAAGCGTGAACATTCCAAGTAGTGTGTACTATATTGGCCCGAATGCATTCAACAGTTGTCAAGCCCTGACAAGTCTCTCCCTCCCGGCAGGCTTGCAATATATCGGGTATGAGGCATTTTCCGGTTGCACTGCATTGGCACAGGTTACAATCGAGAGCGGCGACCTCTACATAGGAAGTGAAGCCTTTTCCTCCTGCCAAAACCTCCGTGCCGTCTACTTTAAGGATGGGCCGCCCTACCTGGATGAGTGGGACATCGGGGTATTTGACGGTGCGCACCCCTCTTTGACCCTGTATTACCTTGCCGCCTATGCCTACCTTTGGGCGCCAAACGGTGAGAACACTTATGAGGGCTACCGGATTGCGACCTTTGTGCCTGTCACACCCTCGCCAAGCCCGACACCCAAACCCACACCTGTTCCCACGCCTTTCCCGACTTCGCGCGCGGACGGCAGCGTGGATTATGGCGATGTGCGATGCACCGGCAATGTATCGGCTGCGGACGCTGCGGCGATTCTGCGCTATTTGGTAGAGCTGGTTGATTTGGGCGGGCTGTGTCTGGATAACGCCGACGCAAACGGTGACGGTGTTGTCAACGCGGCGGACGCGGCGTTGATTCTGCGTTGGCTGGTGGATCTGGCACCCAAGCTGGGACCGAAATGAGATGAAAGCAACAACTCCAAAGCGACCGATGGATATCGCCCTGCGCTACTTGTCTTCCCGCGCGCGTACGGTGCGTGAGGTGGAAAATTATCTCGATGAGCGGCAGTTTGACGAGGTGACGGTGCAGGAGACCGTGGACAGGCTGATCGAGTTGGGGCTTTTGGATGACGCGCGTTATGCGACGGAGTTTGTGCAGTCGCGCCTGCGCACGAAACCCATCAGCCGCGCCTCACTCTCCCGTCAGCTGGCTGAGCATTTTGTGCCGCGTGATTTGGCCGACGGTGCGCTGGCCTTTGTCGTGCCGGAAAAGGAGCGGGAGAATTGCGTGTCGGTGCTGCGAAAATATTGGCGGCAGCTGGATAAGCTCCCATCCGAAGAACGAAATGAACGCGTCCGCTTGCGGGCGGTTTCGCGCGGCTTTTTGTATAGCGACATTGCGTTGGGAATGGAACAGATATTGAATGAAGAAGTATCTGACACAGACGGCTGAGGAAATAGAGGCCCTGCTGCCGCCGAGGCCCTGTGATTCGCACAAGGGCAAGAACGGTCATGCTCTGCTTGCTGTGGGCTCTGCGCGCTATCGCGGCGCGGCACTGTTGGCGACCCGCGCCTGTCTGCGCGGAGGCAGCGGGCTGACCACCGTTGTTACGCCCGAGCCTGTTTGGCAGGCTTTCACCGCGTTGCCCGAGGCGGTCTGTCTTTCTACCGGCACAGAGGATTGGAATGAAATCGCCTGTGCCGTCGCCTCACGTGAGCTTGGCGGCAAGCAAGCGGTGTTGATTGGCTGCGGCGTGGGGATGGGCACGGTTCTGCCTTTGATTGCTGATGTTCTCGCGACACAACTGCCTCTGGTGCTTGACGCGGACGCATTGAATCAGCTGGCTGAGGGTGTCAGGGGGACGGAGGGTGTCAGGGGGA